>CAMWUM010000311.1 GCA_947177435.1 uncultured Muribaculaceae bacterium | reverse complement strand
GAGTTGGAGATCTGGGTGGTGTATTGCTCGCGCTCGATGCCGAGGTTCTCCTTGAGGAACTTATTGGCGAACTCCCTCCAGTCGATGCCAGGGAAGGCTGCGCGGTGGGCGTTGAAGTTGCCCGTGGCGCCACCAAACTTGCCGCTGATCTTCACCTCATCGAGGGTGCGCAGCTGCTCCTCCAGGCGGTAGACGTACACCATTACCTCCTTGCCCAGGCGTGTGGGCGAGGCGGGCTGGCCATGGGTCTTGGCCAGCATAGGTATGTCTTTCCACTCCTCGGCGCGGGCGCGCAGGCGCTCCACCAGTTCCACGATCTTGGGGCGGTACACCTGGGTCAGGGCTTCGCGCAGCATCATCGGCACTGCGGTGTTGTTGATGTCCTGGCTGGTGAGGCCGAAGTGGATGAACTCCTTGTAGTCGTTGATGTCGATTGACATGTTGGTGGCGGCCAGCTGCTCCTTGATGAAGTACTCCACGGCCTTGACGTCGTGGTTGGTCACCGACTCGATTTCCTTGACGCGAGCCGCATTCTCGACAGTGAAGCGGCGGTAGATGTCGCGCAGCACCTCCTGCTCGATGTGGCTCAGCTGTGGCAGCTGCGGCAAACCCAGGCCGCACAGGGCGATGAAGTACTCGATTTCCACTCGCACGCGGTATTTGATGAGGGCGTACTCTGAGAAGTATTCGTCAAGGCTCTCGCATTTGCTGCGGTAGCGTCCGTCGATGGCGCTGATGGCCGTCAGGGGAGTCAATTCCATATGCTTTTTGTCAATTTTGTTGGCTTATTCTTAGAAAATGCAAAGTTAGCAAATAAAAATGACAATTATCTTCGTTGTATTTAAAACTTTTTGTGTAATTTTGTTGCCTGATGAACCACGACCCTCGCGAAATATCTATAAGGCAGGCCCAGGCCTTGGTCGACGACTGGATCAAATCGGTCGGCGGAGGCTATTTCTCGCCTCTCACCAACATGGCCATCCTCGCCGAGGAGACCGGCGAAGTGGCCCGTGCCATTTCCCGCCTGTACGGCGACCAGCGCTCCAAGGCCGGTGAGAAAATCGACCTGGCCGACGAGCTGGCCGACGTCCTGTGGGTCGCCATGGCCCTGGCCAACCAGACCGGCGTAGACCTCACCGAGGCTCTGCGTGCCAACCTGGCCAAAAAGACCGCCCGAGACGCCGACCGATTCAAACCCAATTAGCAATTATCAATAAATCAATAATTTTCAATTCTCCATTTTCAATTTTCCATTAAATAATAGCACTATGTCAGACAAATACACAGATGCCATCGCCAAAAGCCAAGTGGTGGCTGACGAGCAGGCCGTGAGCCATGCCGTAGAGAAAATCATCATCGAGCACCTGCATGAAAACATGCGCGAGCAAGTGTACCGCTTCTGCTTCCACTGCATCGATCTCACCACCCTCAACTCGACTGACTCTCCCAAATCGGTGGCCAAGTTCGTTGAGCGCGTCAACGCCTTCGACGAGGAGCACATGGACATCCCCAACGTGGCCGCCATCTGCGTCTACCCTAACTTCGCCCAGGTGGTACGCTCGGTGCTCGACGTGACCGACGTTGACATTGCCTGCGTCTCCGGAGCCTTCCCCACGGGCCAGTCGTTTATCGAAACCAAGATTGCCGAGACAAACCTCGCCATCGCCGACGGCGCCGACGAAATAGACATAGTGTTCAACCTCGGCGCTTACTTCGACGGCGACTACGAGGACCTCTGCGACGAAATAGCCGAGCAGAAGGCCGCCTGCGGCGACGCCACCCTCAAGGTTATCCTCGAAACGGGCGCGCTCAAGACCCCCGAGCACATCAAGGCCGCCTCAATCCTTTCGCTCTATTCCGGCGCCGACTTCCTCAAGACCTCCACTGGCAAGGGCTACCCCGGCGCATCGCTCGAGGCCGCTTACGTCATGTGCCAATGCATCAAGGAGTACTACGAGCAGACCGGCAAGATGGTAGGTTTCAAATGCTCAGGCGGCGTGTCCACCACCGAGGACGCTGTCAAATACTACACCATCGTTAAGGAAGTGCTCGGCGAGAAATGGCTCACCAACGAGCTGTTCCGCATCGGCGCCAGCCGCCTGGCCAACAACATTCTCACCGACATCTTCGGCAAAGAGACCAAATTTTTCTAAACAATGGAAATCTGGATCCACATCAACGACTGCCAGGAAGGCCCCTTCGCCATCGACGACCTCCCCGTCGACCGCATAGCCCCTGACACCCCCGTATGGCACGATGGCCTCCCCGACTGGGTATACGCCAAAGACGTCCCGGCCCTCGCCCACCTCTTCACCGACCCTGCCGATATCTCCGATATCGACCCCGCCCCCTCTGATAACTCTGATTCCTCTGATAACTCTGATATCGCCAGCCCCGCCGAGCAAGAGCTCCCCCGACAACAGCCCTGGGAGCCGCTGCCGCCGCGCCAGCCCCAGTATCCGCCCCAGCAGCAATACTGCCCGCCGCAGCAGCAATATTATCC
>CAMWUM010000310.1 GCA_947177435.1 uncultured Muribaculaceae bacterium | reverse complement strand
CTGGGGATGGGGTCCCGGTTGGCGCCCTGGATGGAACCACGGCTGGGGTCCCGGATGGCATCCAGGCACGGGCCACGGCCCAGGCTGGAACCCCGGCCACGGATCCGGCAACCATTGGGCTTACGGCCCCACCGGCGTCGGCTCTTCTCGTCCGCACGCCAACACCAACGGCACTTCACGCAATCCCGGCAGCGCGCAGGGCACAATCCGTCCCGGACAGACCTCGCGTCCAGGACAGAGCACTCGCCCTACGGGCGCAATGGCCAACACCGGACGCCCTGCAACCATCAACAACTCTAACGCCACGTCAGCTCGCCCCAGCAACAGCCAGCACGTGACCACTGAAACCGTCACCACCCGCCCCGCCGGCACTGCCACTCCCAGCTACGGCAGCAACACCGGCACACGCGGACGCAACAACTACAACTCCGGCAACAGCAATAGCGGCAGCAACCGTGGCACAGTGACCAACAGCGGCAGCAACCGAAACAACAACAGCTACAACAACCGCCAAAATAACAACAATAACAACAACAGCTATAACAACAACCGCAACAATAATAACAGCAACCGCAACAACTACAACTCCAACTCAGGCTCGTCCAACACCGGACGCTCCAGCTACTCCGGAGGCGGAGGCAGCCGTGGCGGCAACACCGGAGGCGGCAGCCGCTCGACCGGCGGAGGCGGAGGCGGTCGCGGCCGCAGATAATGCCACAACAAATCGAGATTAATCCGGATTACTCTTGATTAATCTCGATTATTCCAGATTAATCAAGATAAACCCTAACTCCCCCAAACTGCAAATGAAAACCGCATACATAGCCATCTTGGCGGCCGCAATCCCCGCCGCCGCTTGGGCGCAGAGCGCTGTCGACGCCCAGCAAATATCCCAGCCCGACTTCCGGGGCACCGCCCGCTTCATGTCAATGGGCGGCGCGTTTTCCGCCCTTGGCGGCGACCTGTCGACGCTCGGCCAGAACCCTGCCGGCATCGGCGTGTACCGCAACAGCGAAATCGGCGTCACGCTCGGCATTGACATGCAGAGCAGCAAGACCGACCCCAACGCGTCATTTCCGTACAAGAATTCGCAGACCAAGGCGTCTTGCAACAACTTCGGTTATGTAGGCGCCACCCGCCTCGACGGTGCGCTGCGCACGTTCAACTGGGGCGTTAGCTATGGACGCGCCGCTTCGTTCAATCGCGTGTACCGCGGATATGTGCCTCAGACACAGACCTCGCAGACCAACTACATCGCGGCCTTCACCACCGCGTCGGGCGCCACGCCCGCCGACCTCGACTTCGGCAACAACTACAATCCATACCTCGACAGCGGTGAGGACTGGCTCAGCATTCTGGCTTACAGTTCGTTTTTGATCAACGGCAATGAGACCGGCGGCTTCAACGGCCTGTACGACCACGAGACGAGCGGCGACGCACTGTACTATGTCAACGAGCAGGGCTACGTCGACGAATACAACATCACCTTTGGCGGCAACGTCAGCGACGTGGTGTACTGGGGCCTCGGCTTCGGCATCACCGACCTCAACTACACCCGCTCGGTTTACTACGACGAGAGCATGGGCAACGCCTGGATTCCCGCCTTTGACGCCAACGGCAACCAGGCCGGCATGACCAACGGCTCGGCCGGCTACGACCTGAGCTCGTGGAAACACATCAACGGCACTGGCTGGAACATCAAGCTCGGCGTCATCGTCAAGCCCATCAACGAGCTGCGTCTCGGCTTCGCCGTACATACGCCCACGTGGTACCACCTGACCCAGCAGTACAACGGCGAGGTGTCAGCCGAGTTCACTCCCACTGATTACAACGGCAATGCTCTCGGATCTCGCCGCACATTCAACGAGTACACTGACGACGCCTACTTCAACTGGCACTTCAAGGCCCCATGGAAGTTTATGGTAGGCGCAGCCGGCGTGATCGGCGGGCGCGCCATCCTCAGCGTCGATTACGAATATGACGCATACGGCGACATGTCAATCTCAACCCCCATGTACGTCAACGGCTTCGACACCGGCTTTGAGTCAAACGACGCTCTCAACCAGGATATTAAGAACTACTACAAATCATCGAACATCGTGCGCCTCGGCGCCGAGTTCCGCGTGACCCCGCAGCTGAGCGTGCGCGCCGGATACAACACGCAGACATCCAACACCACATCCGATGCCCAACAGAGCGTAGTGCAGGTAGCAACCTCGGGCGTTGACACATCGTACAGCCTCGACAAAAACACCTACTACATCACTGCCGGCCTTGGCTACCGCTACCAGGCCTGGTACGTCGATCTGGCCTACGTCTACAAGCACCGCGAAAGCACGTTCCACGCCTACACCGACTTTGACGGCTTCAAGGCTCCCCAGTCATCACTTGTTGACACCAACTCGTCGATTGTCATCTCCACCGGATTTAAGTTCTGATTGTAAGCAAATTTTTTAACGCTCATTAGTTTTTGGCATTCAAAAAGTTAGGTGAAAAACGAAGAGTTGTTGCCA
>CAMWUM010000309.1 GCA_947177435.1 uncultured Muribaculaceae bacterium | reverse complement strand
TTCACGGGCCTTGTCAGGCTCGCCGTCCATAAAATATATGTCGCCCGCGTGCTCAAGCACATCAGCCGAGGGCTCAAGGTCAATCTCAGTCTTCTCGCCGTCAACAGTAGTGGGCACCGACTGGTAAAGACTCAAAGCCTGATCAATGTATCTGCGTGCCTCCTGGTAATCCTTGCGCTTGAACGCTACCCACGCGCGCGTATCCAAATAAGTAGGGTTGTTAGGTTCTATGGATATCACGCGGATTATGTATGTTTCTGCCTTGTCGAGGTCAATGCCCTGCACGGCCATGAAATAGGCGGCATTGTTGAGGGCGCCGACGCTGGTGGGGTCTATCTGTATTGCCTCGTCGTAAGCCTTCAACGCCTGGATGGTATCGCCCATCGAAGCCATCAGGTCTCCGGCGAAAGTGCGCATGCTTGCGGCAGCAGAGAGACTGGCAGCCTTGTCAATCGGGATTGAGTTCACCACAGCCAAAGCAGCCTCCTTGTCGCCAAGCGCGCTATAGGCAAGGGCCACATTCACGGGAAACGTCATATTAGCGGGGAAAAGTTCCATGGCCTGGCGTCCGTACTCCACTATGGCCGTCGTGTCGTTAAGTTGAGATTCGGTCACTAACAGCGCCTGCCACACGCCTTCGTTCTGCGGATTAAGCGCCACGGAATATGAGAATTGCTCGGCAGCGCCAGCCAGATCGTCGAGCGTATATAGATAGTACGCATACAGGTCGTGCAGGTCGGACACGCCCACATGCATCTGCTGCAACTGTTCAAACAGGTTAGTAATGCGCGGGCGCTGCGTCGTATCGTCGGACAGCGTGGCCACATAGTTGCGCAGGATCTCGATTTTCGGCTCCACGTCGAGTGTGGGGCTAAGCAATGCGCGAAACACCTCGCGATCGTAGCCTATGCTGTCGTCCATCTCCTTGTAAAGTTCGGCGCGAGCCAGGTAAGCCTCGCCCAGAGTCGAGTCGATGCTGCATGCCATGTCGAGTTGGCGCAGAGCGGCATCGTAATCGTTGATGTACTGGTACTGAAGGCCAGAGAAATAAGCAGTCTGGGCATCATCCGGAGCACTCTTGGAGTACGCCTCGATCGCCGCACGCGCCGAGGCTGTGTCGGCCTTGAGAATGTAAGCCACCACCATGCGGTTGGTGTTCTCCACGCTCACGCCCTGGGCATCCTGAATGCGCCTGTAAATGCCGATGGCCTTGTCGAAAGCCGAGGTGTCGCCCCTGGCCGACATGCGCAGATAGGCGTCGGCGAGCGCCTCAATCGGCTGCTGAAGCTTCGGATTGAGCGAGTCGAGCAATGTCCAGGCCTCGACCACGTCGGCGAGCCGTCCGTTGCGCTGGGCCATATTGGCAAACATCACACCGATGTCGTAGTCCTGCGGATTGGTGTAGAATCGACGCTTCACCGACTGGTATGCACGCTCGTATGAAGCCGAGTCGAGGTCAAAAGCCGCCATCGCCAGCAAGCCATAATCCATGGCAATGTCAAGGTCGGCGCTGTCGAGGTCGTGCGCTCGGTCGAGCAGGGCCACATACGTGTCCAGTACGTCGCGGCCATAATAACTCTGCGACTCGAGGAAATAGTACTCTGCCTTGCGCTGGCGCGCCTTTTCGTCCCATCCGGGCGAACCGGCCGCAGCCCAGAACACAATACCGGCCACAGCGATTATGCCCATCAGCATGGGCAGCCTATACAGTGATTTGGTCTTCAATTTGTTGCGGTTTTAGTTCACGCCCGTGTGGCCAAAAGCGCCGTCGCCGCGCTCGGTCTCGTCGATGCGGTCCACGGGCTCCCAATGCACATGGGTGTATCTGGTGACCACCATCTGGCAAATGCGTTCGCCGGGGTTGATGGTGAAATCTTCGTTGGAGAGATTGATGAGGATAATGCCGATCTCGCCGCGGTAATCGGCGTCGACCGTGCCGGGGGTGTTGACCAGCGTTATGCCGTGCTTGAGCGACAGGCCGCTGCGCGGACGCATCTGCATCTCATAGCCGTGGGGCAACTGCACGCGCAGGCCCGTGGGCACGAGCATGCGCTCCATCGGATGTATCACCACGGGCTCCTTCACTGCGGCGCGCACATCCATGCCGGCCGATGAAAACGTTTCGTACGCAGGCAGTTCCTGCCCCGAATTGTTGATTATCTTTACATTTACGCGTTCCATTTCGAGAAATATTATTGTCGGGATTAAATCGTCATCCTGAACGTCTTTTCGCCCACCTTGAGTATGTAGATGCCTCGGGCCGTAATCTTGAGCTTTGACACGCCTGCTGGCACCTGCTGCTCCGAGATCAACTGGCCCACGATTGACAGCACCTTTACTGTCTGCTGTTTTGGCGTTGACAGATAGATGTATCCGTCGCGCACGCATGCCTCAACCTTGTCAGCCGAAGTGGCCGGAGACGAAACAGAAACAGTCTGCACTGTCTCCCATTTCGGGCCCGCGGCGGGGCTGGACACCGAGCAGAAAAGCAGCGCAAAAATCAATATGTAACGTATCAATC
>CAMWUM010000308.1 GCA_947177435.1 uncultured Muribaculaceae bacterium | reverse complement strand
GGTCGGACCGAGGAACATGAACGTGCCGATGGGCTTGTTGGGGTCTTTGAGGCCGATGCGGTTGCGCTGTATGGCCTTGACCACCTTTTCAATAGCCGGATCCTGACCGATGATGGCGCTCTTGAGCGTGGGGCCCATCTCAAGCAGCCTCTTGCCCTCGGCCTGCGCGATGCGCTGCACGGGCACGCCGGTCATCATCGCCACCACTTCGGCCACCTTCTCCTCGTCGACAGGAGTGCGCTGCTCGCTCACCTGCTCTTCCCAGCGGGCCTTGGCCTGGTCAAGCTGCTCGGCCAGTCGCTGAGCCTTATCGCGGAATGCGGCAGCCGACTCAAAGTTTTGGTTCTGTGCGGCCTTCAGTTTGTTCTGCGTGGCCTCGTCGATCTCACGCTCGAGGCGCTCAATCTCCTCGGGCACCTCGATGTTGGTGATGTGCACGCGCGAACCGGCCTCGTCGAGCGCGTCGATGGCCTTATCGGGGAAGTTGCGGTCCGACACGTAGCGCTCAGTCAGCTTGACGCACGCCTCCAGGGCCTCGGGGCTGTAGGTGACGTTGTGATGCTGCTCGTATTTGTCCTTGATATTATTGAGGATTGCGAGAGTCTCCTCAGGGGTGGTCGGGTCGACCATCACCTTTTGGAATCGGCGCTCGAGCGCGCCGTCCTTCTCAATGTTCTTGCGGTACTCATCGAGGGTCGTAGCGCCGATGCACTGTAGCTCGCCTCGCGCCAGGGCCGGCTTGAGCAGGTTGGCGGCGTCCATCTGGCCCTGCGGGTTGCCGGCGCCGACGATGGTGTGTATCTCGTCGATGAAAAGTATGATGTCAGGGTTCTTGGTGAGCTCATTGAGGATGGCTTTGATGCGCTCCTCAAACTCGCCGCGGTACTTCGTGCCGGCTACCAGTCCGGCCATATCGAGTGAAATCACCCTCTTGTTGAAGAGGATGCGCGACACCTTGCGCTGAGTAATGCGCAGGGCCAAGCCCTCGACGATGGCGCTCTTACCCACGCCGGGCTCGCCGATGAGCACGGGATTATTCTTTTTGCGGCGGCTCAGAATCTGGGCCAGGCGCTCGATTTCGGTTTCGCGTCCCACCACGGGATCGAGCCTGCCCTCGGCTGCGGCACGTGTCATATCGTGGCCAAACTTGTCGAGCATCGGCGTGTCGTTACCGGGCTTCGACGACTTGCGGCGGCTCTCCGACGATGCGGATGACGATGAAGATGACGAGCCCGATGAAGAAGCCGGACGGTCGTCGTCCTCCTCCTCGTCGAGGAAATCGGCTGCAGCCTTAGGGCTGGCGCCGTTGGCCAGGTTGTATAGGCTGCGGTAGTCAACGCCAGCCTGGGTGAAAGGCTTGATATAGTCCATATTCAATACTTCGGGGTTGTGGAAGATAGCCAGGAGCAGGTGCACCGGCGTCACCTCCGGATGCTTGAGGATACGAGCCTCAAGCACACTGAGTTTCACTATTCGGTTAGTTAATTCGTTCACTGCCAACTGCGGAGAGTAGGCAGCCTGGGTGAAGAGCCAGTTGTCGAGCCACTGATAGAGCTCGTATGCCGACCGGCTCTGCGTGACGCGCTCCACCAACTTGAAGGCGTCGCTGTCCATGTCAGACAGCATCGCCAGCAGCAAGTGCGACGGGTCAATCGTGGGGCTGCTATGCCTTATGGCCTCTCGCCTGCTCTTTTCGAGCAGTGCAGGCACGTCGGATGAGAAATTGTCCATTATTATTCTAAAAATATCACTTTACCCCATTATAACAAATCTCGTGCCAAACTTTGCTGCCAAACATTAACTTTTTCCCGAAAAAATAACTCGTGTCGCATTTTTATTGGGGAATATCCAACCCTTTTTCACACTTTTATTGGGGAATAATTGCTATATCATCACATTTTTATTGGGGAATGGCGGTCACAAACCGGGAAGCGATTTGCGTTTTTGAATATCTTTGACATAGCGACAAATTATATGCCGATTTCGATTGTAATCTCAGAATTATTTTGTATCTTTGCGATATGTTAACACAAGACATACAATTTCAAATAGAATGCCTTGCGGTAGAACTCGCTGAAATGCTTATGGCAGAATATGGCTGGGACATACACCGTGCCCTTGACGAGCTTTATTCATCAACCACCTTCGCCAAGCTCAACGATCCCGAATGCGGACTCTATTATCAGGGCGCAGTCTATATCTTCCAATTCCTCAAATCCGAAATCGAAACCGGCAAGGTCGCCTAAAACAATAATAATCATGGCAAATGCCCTAATTGATAACTCCGAGCAATTTAAGCTAGTCAAATATATCAAAGAGTTAGTCTCACGCCCTGACTGCAATCACATTTTGATTGCAACAGGCTATTGGGATTTGCCAGGCACGGCTTTGGTCTATGAAGAACTTAAAGACTTCTTCGCGCGTGGGGGTAAACTTGATTTGCTCATAGGTCAAGAACCCCAATTACAATATTATCAGGCGTCCAGTGAGGTGCATCAATTTCCGGATTTCTATATTCAAAGAGATGTCGAATCTCTTACCGATGAG
>CAMWUM010000307.1 GCA_947177435.1 uncultured Muribaculaceae bacterium | reverse complement strand
CCCCGTGATGTTGCTCCAGCAGCTCTATTCAGAGCGTATGCAGGAATTCTTGCAGGACAAGGACCTGCTCGCACGCATGAACAAGGCTTATGCCGACTTCAAGGAATACATGGCTCAGCCGATGCGCGACGACATTCCCTCCGTCTCTTACTTCTCGATGGAGTATGGCCTGTGCAACTGCCTGAAAATCTACTCGGGCGGTCTCGGCGTGCTCGCCGGCGACTATATCAAGGAGGCCAGCGACAGCCGCGTGCCCATGACCGCCGTCGGTTTCCTCTATCGCTACGGCTACTTCACCCAGAGCCTCAGCGTAGACGGCCAGCAGATCGCCAACTACGAGGCTCAGAACTTCAACCAGCTGCCCATCGAGCAGGTGCTCGACAAGAACGGCCGCCCCATGATTCTCGAGGTGCCCTATCCCGGCCGCATCGTCTACAGCCACATCTGGCGCGTCAACGTCGGCCGCATGAACCTCTACCTCATGGACACCGACTTCGACATGAACAGCGAGTATGACCGCTCGATCACCCACCAGCTCTACGGCGGCGACTGGGAAAACCGCATCAAGCAGGAGTACCTGCTCGGCATCGGCGGCATCCTCATGCTCAAGAAGCTCGGCATCAAGACCCAGCTTTACCACGCCAACGAGGGCCACGCCGCCCTGCTCAACCTGCAGCGCCTCGTTGACTACGTGCAGGAAGGTCTCGACTTCAACGTGGCACTCGAGATCGTGCGCGCATCGTCGCTCTACACCGTGCACACCCCCGTGCCCGCCGGCCACGACTACTTTGACGAAGGCCTCTTCGGCAAGTACATGGGCGAATACCCCAACAAGCTCGGCATCAGCTGGAACGACCTTATGAACATGGGTCGCGAGAACCCCAACACCAACGACCGCTTCTCGATGAGCGTCTTCGCGCTCAATACCTGCCAGGAGGCCAACGGCGTAAGTTGGCTCCACGGCGAGGTGTCGAAGAAGATGTTTGCCGGCGTGTGGAAAGGCTACACTTGGGAAGAGAGCCACGTGGGCTACGTCACCAACGGCGTGCACATGCCCACCTGGGCCGCCTCGGAGTGGAAAGAGTTCTACGCCAAGAAGCTTGGCCAGCAGGTGTTCAGCCACCAGAGCGACCCCGCCGCCTGGAAGGGCATCTTCAAATGCTCTGACGAAGAGATCTGGGAAATGCGCCAGACCCTTAAGAACAAGTTCATCAACTTCGTTCGCCGCGACTTCAAGGAGAAGTGGCTCGCCAACCAGGGCGATCCCTCGGCCGTGATGAGCATTCTCGACCGCATCAACCCCAACGCCCTGATCATCGGCTTCGCACGCCGCTTCGCCACCTACAAGCGTGCCCACCTGCTCTTCACCGACCTCGAGCGTCTTGACAAGATTGTCAACAATCCGCAGTTCCCCGTCCAGTTCATCTTCTCGGGCAAGGCTCACCCCGCCGACGGCGCAGGTCAGGGCCTGATCAAGCGCATTATGGAGATCTCGCGCATGCCTCAGTTCCTCGGTAAGATCATCTTCCTCGAGGACTACAACATGGTGGTGGCCAAGCGCCTTGTCACCGGCGTTGACATCTGGCTCAACACCCCGACCCGTCCCCTCGAGGCATCCGGCACATCGGGCGAAAAGGCCGAGATGAACGGCGTGCTCAACTTCTCAGTCCTCGACGGCTGGTGGTACGAAGGCTACCGCTTCAACGAAAAGGCCGGTTGGGCCCTCACCGACAAGCGCACCTTCACCGACCAGGCCCAGCAGGACCGTCTCGATGCTGCCACCATCTACTCGATGCTCGAAAACGAGATCATCCCCCTCTACTTCGCAAAGAATTCCAAGGGCTACTCACCCGAGTGGATCCAGTATATCAAGGGCTCTATCGGCGACATCGCTCCCCACTTCACCATGCAGCGCATGATCGAGGACTACATCGAGCGCTTCTACGAGCCCGAAGCCGCACGCTCGGCCAAGCTCGCCAAGGACGACTACAAGCTCGCCAAGGAAATCGTGGCTTGGAAGGAGAATGTGGCCGCCCGCTGGGATGGAGTCAAGGTGTTCGACATCAAGGATCTCAGCAAACTTAGCGAAAACGGCGGCGTCACCGGCGACGTAAGCAAGTTTGAAGTCATTATCGACACCAACGGCCTCGGCCGCGACCTCGGCGTGGAGATGGTTGTGTACAAGCAAGAAAACGGCGAAGAGCGCCTTTGGAAGAAGCTCGACTTCAAGGTAGTCAAGGATGAAGGCAGCGTCCTCACCTACGGCCTCGAAGACAAGATCTCCGATCCCGGCGTGTTCCGTTACGGCTTCCGCCTCTATCCCAAGAACCCGAACCTGCCCCACCGCATGGACTTCGCGTTCACCCGCTGGATTTAATTCGACATATTGTTATCTATCATAATTGTTACGTTAGGACCGGGCTGCGAGTGATCGTCGCCCGGTCTGTTTTTCCCCACAAACGATAAAGCCGGCCCAATCAGGCCGGCTTTATGCGTAAATATGAAATGGGCTATTCCGACAGCACCACCTTTTTGCCGTTCTGAATATAGACG
>CAMWUM010000306.1 GCA_947177435.1 uncultured Muribaculaceae bacterium | reverse complement strand
CTCTACAACTGTGCTGCCGTCGGCCTCGAAGCGGGGGGAGAATGCGCGGCGCTGCGGCTTGCCGTCGACCCAGGCGATGAGCGAGCATTGGCCGTGGCCCTCGAAAAAGGCCGTCTCGACCGACTCCGACAGGCGCGACACCTCGTCACGCTCCTCGCTGGCGGCGAAGCGGTCAACGAGCAGTTCGTAGCCGTCGGCCTTCGCCGGCGGGTTGGCCATGAGGTCCTCGATGCTTGTGATTTGACCCTCGGCGTCGATCAGGCGCGAATAGCCCTCTTTGAGGTAGATGTCAAGTTGCGTGGCCATCGTGCGGCTCTGGGGCAGGAATATGGGCGCAGCCAGGGCCATGCGCGTGCCGGTGGGGTAGGAGGTGGCCGCCGCCACGACGTCCTCCGGCGTATGCTTTTTCACCTGCTCGCCGCTGACGGGCGAGAACGTGCGGCCGATGCGCGAGAAGAGCAGTCGCAAGTAGTCGTAAATCTCGGTGGAGGTGCCCACGGTGGAGCGCGGGTTGCGCGAAATCACCTTCTGCTCGATGGCGATGGCCGGCGGCAGTCCGCGTATCCAGTCGCATTCGGGCTTGGAGAGGCGTCCCATGAACTGGCGTGCGTAGGCCGACAGGCTTTCAACGTAGCGGCGCTGTCCCTCGGCGTAGAGCGTGTCGAATGCCAGCGACGACTTGCCCGAGCCCGAAAGCCCGGTCACCACGATCAGCTTGTTGCCCGGCAACTCGAGGTCAACGCCCTTAAGGTTGTTGACCCTGGCGCCTTTGACAGATATATTGCTAACACTTTTATTATTGTTGACAGCCATAAATGCTTTCCTTTCAAAATTAACTTACAAAGTTACGCAAAAATCCCTAACCGCGCCTCGCCGCTAATGTTTTTTTGCCAATAATCGCCACGGTTTACATTTGCAAGGGTGCTTTTTTAACGCAAAAAATAGCGGTAATTGAGGAAAAAGCGCTATCTTTGCGGCACTAATCCTTTTTTGAAAATCAAGAGTCATGAAAAAGAATATCCTACTCGCTTTGGCCGCGCTTTGCGTATGCGGCTCCGCCTATGCGGTCACTCCGCTGCCCGCGTACAAGCCGCTCGACGCCAATAACCCCATCAGCCCCATCAACTTCTGTGCAGACCCCACTGCCGTGTACTATGACGGACGTGTCTACATCTACGGCTCGAACGACCAGCAGGAGTTTGACGAAGGCGTACCCGAAGACAACACTTACGGCAAGATCAAGCAGCTTGTCTGCATCTCCTCGGCCGATATGATCAACTGGACCTGGCACAACCCCATCAAGGTCACCTCTGTGAGCACCTGGGCGTGGAACTCCTGGGCGCCCTCAATTGCCAGCCGCGAGGAGGCTGACGGCAAGACCCATTTCTACATGTACTTCGCCAACGGCGCAAGCGGCGTGGGCGTGATGACCGCCACTTCGCCCACCGGCCCTTGGACCGACCCCGTAGGCAAGACATTCGTGCACGGCGGCCTGCCAATAGGCCAGGTCAACTGGCTCTTCGACCCCGGCGTAGTGGTTGATGAGAACGGCACGGGTTGGCTCGCTTTTGGCGGTGGTGGTCCTAACAGCACCGGCTCGGATGCTATGCCCGGCAACGCCCGCATTGTTAAGCTCGGCGACGACATGATTTCCTTTGCCAGCGACTTCGTGGTGCTCCCCGCTCCCTATCATTTCGAGGCCAGCGAGCTCAACATCATCGGAGGCAAGTTCGTTTACTCTTACAGCTCTAGCTGGTCGGGCCGCAATGACTGGAATTCGCTTGGCATCAACAAGCCCGCGCCTGCTATTTGCAGCATCGCCTACATGACCAGCGACGATCCCCTGAACCCCGACAGCTGGGAGTACCAGGGCGACATGATCAGCGGCATTGGCTCCTACGGCTGGCCCGGCGGTAACAACCACTCTCACCTGCAAAAGGTTGGTGACAAATACTATATGTTCTACCACATGCAGGGTCTGGCCCAGAAGATGGGCGTGCCCGGCGCTTACCGTTCAATCTGCGTCAACGAGGCTAAGATCGATGAGGAGAACGCCACGATGCAGACCCTCGACGCCAACTGGAGGGGCGTCAATCCCATCACTGAGAACGTGCCCCAGGCAACTGAGCGCCAGGAGGCTGAGATGATATGGAACGCTTCGGGCGTGAGGATGAACGCCGCCAGCAAGAAGCAGACCTACGTCTACAAGATCGAAGAGGGCGGCTGGACCGCCGTTAAGAACGTGGTGCACGAAGGTGACGAAATCAAATCGTTCACCGCTTCGCTCCGTGGCTCAGGCACGCTTGAGGTTTACCTGGAGAAGATGGAGGGAGAGCCCCTCGCCGTCATCAACTTCGCCGGAGAGGGCGCCAAGTTCCAGGAGTACACTGTTGACATCACCAAGAATTTCGGCAAGCGCCGTAAGGTGTTCTTCCTCTTCTCCAATGTCAGCGACAACGCCGCCTTCGACTACTGGCAGTTCAGCACCGAGTCGGCAGGCGTGCAGGCCATCGATGCCGACGCCACCATCGTGGGCCAGGAATACTACACCACCTCGGGCGTAAAGGTTGAGCATCCCACCTCAGGCGTGTAC
>CAMWUM010000305.1 GCA_947177435.1 uncultured Muribaculaceae bacterium | reverse complement strand
CCAGTATCCCCCCTACCCCAACCGCCAATACGCCTACCACGGCCCGATGCACCGCCCCATGCCGCAAAGGTCCATGCCCCAGCGCCCCATGCCGATGCCCCACTACGAACAGGCCGAGTCCTCGTTCGTGCCCAAGGCCCCGTCGATGTGGCTGTGGCTTTCGATTCCGGTCACCATCCTGTTTGGCGGCAGCGTATTCGGCATAGTAGCCATCATCCTCGGCATCATATCGCGCAAAAAATATAAAGCCGGAGCCTACGGCACCGCCATCAAGCTCTCACGCGCCTGCGAATGGCTGCTTATGATAGGCATTACGCTCGGATTTGCCATCATTCCGTTCTCAATGTTTGTGTAGTCCGCGAATTATCGCTAACTTTGCGCCCGAAAAATCATTATTTACAGCAAAATGGAGGAAATCCGCAAGAAGAAGAGGTCTATTCTTGGCATCATCATGAAGTATCTGGTCCCGCTCATCATCACTGTGGGACTCTGCTGGGTGATGTTCACCAAAATCGACTTCGGCGAGATGATGCACATCATACGCACACAGTGCAACTTCTGGTGGATAGGCCTTATGCTCTTCATCGGAGTATGGGCCCACGTGTTCCGTGCCATGCGCTGGCGCATACAGCTCCGCGCCATCGGCGTTGACGCCCCGCTCTTCATCCTCATTCTCAGCATCTTCGGCACCTACGCCGTCAACCTCGTGTTCCCCCGCCTGGGCGAGCTCTGGCGGTGCACCTACGTGGCCCAGCGGCAAAAGGCCCACTTCTCGTCGGTGTTCGGCTCTATGCTGGCCGACCGCCTGGCCGATACGCTCACCGTGGCCACCCTCTCGCTCCTTACACTCATCCTGGCCTATCCCCAAATGACGGCCTACCTAAAGCGCCCCGAGAACACTGGCCTCTACAACAGCCTTATGGGTACGCTCCAGTCGCCATGGCTCTGGGCCTCGCTGGCCGCCATCATAGCGCTGCTCTGGTGGGTTCTCGCGCGCAAGGTGCCTGAGACGGACGGCAAGAGCCGCATCGCCAACCGCATCAACGACTACAACCGCCGCCTGCAAGTCTTCGCCGGCAACCTCTGGGAGGGATTCGCCGTCGTGGGCAAGATGCGCGGCAAAGGCCGCTTCCTGCTCTACACCGTGGGCATCTGGGGATGCTTCTTCCTCGAGATGTTCTCGAGCTTCTTCGCCTTCCCCTTCACCGAGGGCGTATTCGTGCAGTACGGCATCGTGGCCGTGCTCTTCACGTTCGTCATATCCAGCATCTCGATGGGCGTGCCCGCCAACGGTGGCATCGGACCCTACCAATGGGCCTGCATGCTCGCCCTGGCCTGCTACGGCGTGCCCGACAACCTCGGCCTCGTATTCGGCAACCTCGTACTGGGCATGACCACAATGATGCTCATCCTGCTGGGCATCTTCACATTCTTCTGCATAATGCTCGACAAGCGCAAGAACAAAGCCAAAAGCGCCGCATGAGCCTCATATTCGTCTAATCTTAAATCTTCGCAATGGCAAAAGCAATTATCATAGGCTGCGGTGGCGTCGGCTCGGTCGTGGCCCACAAGTGCGCCCAGCACCCCGAAGTGTTCTCTGAAATCGTTATCGCCAGCCGCAACAAGGCCAAGTGCGACGCCCTGGCCAAGGCCATCGGCGCCCCCAACATCACCACCGACCAGGTTGACGCCGACGAGGTGCCCCAGCTCGTGGCCCTGTTCAATCGCCACAAGCCCGACATCGTAATCAACGTCGCTCTCCCCTATCAGGACCTCACTATCATGGACGCCTGCCTCGAATGCGGCGTCAACTACCTCGACACGGCCAACTACGAGCCCAAGGACGTGGCCCACTTCGAGTACTCTTGGCAGTGGGCCTACCGCGAGCGCTTCGAGAAGGCCGGCCTCACCGCCATCCTCGGCTGCGGCTTCGACCCGGGCGTGTCGGGCGTGTTCACCGCTTACGCCGCCAAGCACTACTTCAGCGAGATGCAGTACCTCGACATCGTTGACTGCAACGCCGGCAACCACGGCAAGGCTTTCGCCACTAACTTCAACCCCGAAATCAACATCCGCGAAATCACCCAGAACGGCCGCTACTACAAAGACGGCAAGTGGATCACCACCGGCCCCCTCGAGGTGCACATGGGCCTCAATTACCCCAACATCGGCGAGCGAGAGTCATACCTCCTCTACCACGAAGAGCTCGAGAGCCTCGTGCTCAACTACCCCTCGATCCGCCGCGCACGCTTCTGGATGACTTTCGGCCAGGAGTACCTCACCCACCTGCGCGTAATCCAGGACATCGGCATGGCCCGTATCGACGAGGTCGACTATAACGGTACCAAGATCGTACCCCTGCAGTTCCTCAAAGCCGTCCTCCCCAATCCCCAGGACCTCGGCAAGAACTACACCGGCGAAACCTCGATCGGCTGCCGCATCTCAGGCCTCGACAAGGAAGGCAAGCCCCTCACCTACTACATCTACAACAACTGCAGCCACCAGGCCGCATATCAAGAGACCGGCATGCAGGCCGTCAGCTACACCACCGGCGTGCCCGCTATGGGCGGCGCGAGGATGTTCCTCACCGGCAAATGGGGCAAGCCCGGCGTGCAC
>CAMWUM010000304.1 GCA_947177435.1 uncultured Muribaculaceae bacterium | reverse complement strand
GGCCAGGGCGGTGCGGTAGGCGCCGTATGATTCGGCGTACTGGTCTTGGGCCTGGCGGTAGAGGGTCTGGGCGTCGAGGAGTTCGGTGATGGTGGAGACGCCGGCGTCAAAGTAGTTTTGGTTGAGGCGGAGGTTCTCTTTGGCCTGGTCGATTGACTGCGAGGCGATCGACATTTTGCGGTGCGCGGCGGTTAGGTTGTCGTAGGCGTCGGTCATCTTGATCTGCAGCATCTGGCTGAGGTCGGTCATCTGCATGCGCGCGTTGGAGGCTTGGATGCTCTTGCGCTTTATGTCGTGGGCGCCGCCCCACCAGCCTGAGATGGGCACGCTGACGGCGATGAAGCCTGCGGCAAATCCGTGATTTTGGTTGAGGAGGTCGTCGTAGAAGTATCCGGCGCCGATGCCGATGGTGGGCAGGTACTGGCCCACGGCTATGTCCTTTTCGAGGTCGGCGGCGCGCACCGACTGCTCAAGCAGGCGATAATCGACGGTCGAGCCCAGAGCCTGCGAAGGGTCGAGGTAAAGGTCGGCGGGGAGGACGGGCACCTCGGCCGGGGGAGCGTCGTCGACGATGGCCACTTCCTCTCCGTCAAGGCCGACGTACTGCGCCAGCAGGTTGCTGCTGAGGGCGATGCCGTTGTCGAGGTCGACCATTAGCGAGAGCATATTATTGCGCTGGAGTTGCACTTTGAGCAGGTCGTTACGGTTGGCGACACCGGCCTCAACGGCTACGGATATCTGACGGTCGAGGGTGTCGAGCATCTGGATTACGGACTGGAGGGTGCGTTTTTTGCTTTGCAGAGTGGCGATTTGCCAGTAGTACTGCTCGACAGTGAGCAGGGCGTTGTCGATGGCGCCCTCGTGCTCGAGGTCGGCCACGGCCACGCCCACCTTGGCGAGTTTGTTGCCGTTGGCGATTCGGCCGCCGGCGAATACGGGCTGCACGGCGGTTACGTTCATCGAGCCGCCCTTCTTGACCAGGCCGAGGGTGAAGAGATTGCCTACATCGTACTTAAACACCTCGGTGTTGGACCTGAATCCGATGGCCTGGGCCTGGATTGTGGGGAAATACTTTGTGAAGGCTTCGCGCTTGAGTTCGGTGGCGGCCTGAGCCTTGCCTTCGGCTATCTTCACTCCGGCGTTGTTGGCTACGGCCAGAGCGCGGCAGTCGTCGAGGGTGAGGGTTCTGGGCTGGGCCCAGGCTCCGAAAGCCCAGGCAGCCAGCATTATGGTGAGGATTATCTTTTTCATGATTGGGTAGAAGTGGTGGAGTTACTGTTGGCGTTTTCATCATTGGCCTGCGCGGGCGCGGGCTCGAACGAAGGCACGGGCTGGGGGGCGAGCGATGACTTGCCCGAGAATATCCACATGGCCACGGGGATGACCGTGAGGGTGAACACCATCGTGAGCGGCGTGCCGAAGAAGATGACCGTGCCCATTGGCTTCCACAGGGCGCTGCCGGTGAGCACCATCGGGAGCACGCCCATGGTGGCGGCGGCAGAGGTGAGGAAGATGGGTCGCATTCTGCGCTTGGCCGACTCGCAGCTGGCCTGCTTGTTGTCGAGGCTTTCGCTTACCTGTATCTCCTCGGCGTAGTCGATCATAATGATCGCATTGCGCACCAGGATGCCCATCAGCGATATTATGCCCAGCGTGCAGGTGAGGGAGATAGGCTCGCCCATCACCACCAGGCCCAGAGCGGCGCCGGGGATGCAGAGCAGCAGCGACAGCAGCAGGATGACTGATACGCCTACCTGCTTATAGTGCAGCAGGATGATGAAGAAGATAATGGCGATTGCGATGGCCAAGGCCTCGATGATCTGCGGCAGGATGTCGAACGTGTTCTCGTAATCGCCGCCGTACTCGATCTGCACGCCGTCAGGGAGCTCGATGTCCTTGATATCGGCCATGATCTGGCGGGTCATGTCGATGGTGTTGAGGTCGCGGTCGGTCTCGGAGATGAGGGTGACGGTGGGCTTGCCGGTGTAGTGCTCTATCAGGCCGTAGTCCCAGTTGGGCTTGATCTTGGCGAACTGCCTTACGGGGGCGTCGGCAAATTCGAGCACGGGCACTTTTTCATTTTCGAGTTCACTGACCACGGCGCCATTGGCCTTGTCGGTCTTGACCACGACGGGCAGGCCGTAGTCGCCCTCGTAGACCTTTGCCACGGGCAGGCCCGAGCTGTAGCGCATGGCGAGCGTGCCCTCGAGGAAGAGGCTGCTCATGCCCAAGCGCGATGCGGTGGCCTCGTCGACGTCGACCATTGCGCCCACCTGGGGCAGGCTGGTGTTGGAGCGCACCAGTCGCAGGCCGGGCTGCTGGCGCATGCGGGCCAGGAGGGTGTCGGCCGTGCCTTGCAGGGCGTCGAAGTTGTCGCCGGTGACGCGCACCATGATGGGATAGTCGGCGGTGGAGTAGCTGAGTTGCTTGAATCGGCAGAAGGCCTCGGGGAAGTATGACTCAAAGCGCGAGGTGTATTCGTTGAGCACCTCGATGGTGGCCTCGTTGCTGACGGTGTTGACGATGAACTGAGCGTAGTTGGGGCCGCCGACCTGCGGGGCGTAAGTGGTCTGGAATCGGGGCGATGAGCATCCGTGGAAGATGGCCACGGACACGACCC
>CAMWUM010000303.1 GCA_947177435.1 uncultured Muribaculaceae bacterium | reverse complement strand
ACACAGGCCAGTCCGCCATCTGAGATGTTAAAACACGTAAAATATCCTACAAAGGTACGCATTTTTTTTGAAATTCACCTCATCCCGGCCAATCATTTTTTGCATTTTTCATCCCAAAATCGGCCATGCGCGAGATGCGGGCAGTCAGCGGTGGACGGCGAAGCGGCCTCCGGGGAGTGTGGCGATGGCTTCTTCCATCTCGAGGCGGAACAGGCGGTCAGTGAGGGTGGCGAAGCTGATGCCCAGGCGCACGCATAGGTCGTTGGCCGTGACCTCGGGGTTGGCGGCGATGCAGTCGAGGATTTGCTGGAGCTCGGGGGTGAGCGGCGTGAAGAGCCGTGGCTGCTCGGGAACGGGGGCGGTGGCCCATCCCATTTGCTTGACCAGGTCGTCGGCCGATGTGATTACGGCGGCTGTATTGTTGGCTATCAGCGCATTGGTGCCACGGCTATATGTGTCGGTGACGCGGCCGGGCACGGCGAATACGTCGCGGTTATATAGGGATGCTATGCGGGCTGTGGAAAGGGAGCCTCCGCGGTAGTCTGACTCGACTACGACGAGGGCATCGGAGAGCGCGGCCACTATGCGGTTGCGCTTCAGGAAGTTTTGCTTGTATATTTTGGCCGAGGAGGGGTATTCGGTGACGAGTCCTCCTCCGCTTTCGACCATCTTGGCGGCCACCGAGCGATGTTCGGCCGGATATATCATGTTCAGGCCGTGGGCGAGTACGCCGACGGTGGGCGTGCCGGCGTCAAGCGCGGCTTGATGGGCTGCGACGTCTATGCCGTAAGCAAGGCCGCTGACGATGCAGATGCCGGGGATGAGTTTGGCCAGGTCTGCCACGAGGTGGTGCGTGAACTCGATGCCGTAATTGGTGGCGTGGCGGGTGCCGACAATGCCGACTGTGTGCCGGCAGCCGAAGTCGCATCGGCCCAGGGCATAGGCCATGGTCGGGCAGTCGTCGCAATTCTCAAGGCGACGCGGATAATCGGCATCGGTGATGAAGAAATGGCGGATCTTGTTGATCTCGATAAAGTTTGCCTCACGCTCAGCATCGGCAAGCACCTTTTGGCGGTAATCGTTGCTGAAGATGTCGCTGTTTGAGCCGGTGAGCAGGGCGAGCTCGTTGGGCTTGAATTCAAAGAATGCCTTGGCCGAGCCTACGCGCTGCAGCAGGGTGCGCGCGGTGTTGCCATTGATGCCCCGAAGCATCGAAAAGGCGATGCTGTATTTCTGCTCGTCGGTCATTTCAGGTACTGCTCAAAGCAGGCCGCGAGCTCGTCGCCGCGCGAGAGCTTGCCGTGAACAAGGCATGCGATCTTTACGATGCCGTGCACGGCAAGCTCGCCGTCGGGACGGTATATGTCTTGCTCGAAGATGAAGAGGGGGCCTTTGCGCGTGAGGTTGAGGCACGACAGCATTTCGTCGCTGAGCACGAGCGGACGCTTGTAGTCCACCTCGATGCGCGTGGCCACGGGATCAAGCCCGCGCTCGCGCATCTGGCGGAACGAGCACCCGGCCAGTCGGCAAAATTCGTGGCGGGTGTGCTCCATATAGTGCAGGTACTCGGCGTTGTTGACGATGCCCTCGGCGTCGACCTCGTAGTCGCGCACCTGCATCTTCATTTCGAACATGTATTTGCCCATATTGGCTACAAGTTTATGAGTTTGCCAGAGCCCCTATAATGCCAAAGAGAAAGGCGGCTGCATAAGCAATAATGCCGATCATTATGGCCAGGCGGCTGAAGTGGTTGAAGCGCTCGGCAAAGTAAACGGCCTGGGTGGGGTCAGTTGAAGCGGTGTTCTTGGCCTTGATGAAGAAGATCAATGCCGGTATTCCGAGGGGCCAGAAGAGGATGAAGGCAAATACAAGCTTGACTATCTTCATGTTCTCGACCTCAGCGGGAACTCCTGGAGCAGGAGCCTGATTGCCATAATTGGGCTGGCCATACTGCGGCTGGCCGTAATTCGGTTGCTGCTGGGGCTGCATGAACTGAGTCTGGTTGGATTGGGCGTATTGGTTGTAACCGTCGTTGCGGTTGGGCTGGTTCGAGTTTGCGCGCCAGTCCTGGAGGGGTTTTGTTTCGTTATCCATTGTTGTAAATATTAGATTACTAAGTTATCTAAGAGGCTATCAAAACTATTGTAGCCATTATATCCGTTGCATCCGTTGGCGATTGTAACTAACACATTGAGTATGATGCCAAAAATAAGACCAAGGTTGCCCCATTTGTTGGCACTGTGCGAGGCTTCAAACGCAGCGTCAACGTCGGTGTTGGCGAGAGCCTTGACACGGCAGGCGTTAATCAAGGCTGGTATGCCGAACGGGAAGAAGAGGATGATTGCGAATATGGCCTTAACCATGTGGGGCTCAGGCTCTATACCGTAATTGTTGTAATTATTGTTGGGGTACTGATTGTACTGGTTGTATTGATTTTGTTGGGCGTATGGATTGTATGGGTTGCCATAGCGGTCATAGCCGTTGCGGTCGTAACCGTTTCTGTCGTATCCCTGGCGGTCATAGCCTTGACGATCATATCCCTCCATATGATATGCCTGGGGGTCGAAGACTTGGGCATCATAACCGTAGCCATACCGCTGTTGGTTATATCCATATCCTTGTTGTCCGTAGTCTTGGGG
>CAMWUM010000302.1 GCA_947177435.1 uncultured Muribaculaceae bacterium | reverse complement strand
TAGAACGTCGTGGTCTTGCCCGCGCCGTTGGGGCCGAGCAAGCCCACGATTTCGACTTGCTTGCCGTCAATCGACACGTGGGTGACCACCGTGCGCTTGCCGTATTTCTTGACGAGGTTGTCGGTGCGGAGCACCATCTTCTCCTCCTGGGGCACCAGCACGGTCTCTTCCACGAAGTCGACTCCGTCGGATTGCACCATGTGCTCCTCGAGGGGGGCACCGTTTTCGTTGATATTGCCCATTTGCATAATAGTCAAAAAGTTACTCTACCGTTACGCTCTTGGCCAGGTTGCGGGGCTGGTCCACGTTAAGGCCCTTGGCCACGGCCACGTGGTAAGCCAGCAACTGCAGCGGGATGACGCTAAGCAGGGGCACGAGGCAGTTCTCCGTATTAGGCACCTCGATGACTTCGTCGGCGATTTTGCGTACGTCGGTGTCGCCCTCGGTGACGATGGCAATGATGCGTCCGCCGCGGCTCTTCACCTCCATCATGTTGCTCATGATTTTATTGAGCAGCTTGTGGTGGGTGGCGATGAACACAACGGGCATCTCGCGGTCTACAAGGGCGATCGGGCCGTGCTTCATCTCGGCGGCAGGGTAACCCTCGGCATGGATATAGCTGATTTCCTTAAGTTTGAGCGCGCCCTCGAGAGCCACGGGGAAGTTGTAGCCGCGGCCGAGGTAAAGGAAGTTGTGGGCGTAGGTGAATATGCGCGAGAGTTCGCGTATGCTGTCGTTCTGCTTGAGCACGGCGTCAATCTTGTCGGGGATGCATCCGAGCTCGCCGATGAGCGTGCGGTAATTCTCCTCGGAGAGCGTGCCGTTGGCGTGGCCGAGCGACAGGGCCAGCATCGTGAGGGCCAGCGTCTGGCCGGTGAATGCCTTGGTTGAGGCAACGCCGATCTCGGGGCCGACGTGGATGTAGATGCCGGTGTCGGTGGCGCGGGCTATGCTCGAGCCCACGGCGTTGACGATGCCGAAGATGAACGCTCCGCAGGCCTTAGCCTTCTCGATGGCGGCGAGTGTGTCGGCCGTTTCGCCCGACTGGGATATGGCGATCACCACGTCGCGCTTGTCGACGGTGCTGTGGCGGTAGCGGAATTCAGAAGCATACTCTACCTCGACTGGTATGTCGCAGAACGTCTCGATCAGCTGCTTGCCGATCATGCCGGCGTGCCACGACGTGCCGCAGCTGACCACGATGAAGCGGCGGGCGTTGAGCAGGCGCTGCTTGTGGTTCTCCACGGCGCTGAGCACGATGCGGTCGGGCATCAGGCGTCCGCGCATGCAGTCGCGCAGCACGGTGGGCTGGTCGAAAATCTCCTTGAGCATGAAGTGCGGAAATCCGCCTTTGGAGAGCATGCCGAGGTTGAGGTCGATGGTCTGTACGTTGGGCTCGACGTCCTGGTTGAGGATGGTGAGGATCTTCAGGGGCTGGCCGCGCTTGATGATGGCCACCTCCTCGTCGTTGAGGTAGGTCACCTGCTTGGTGTACTCGGCGATGGGCGATGCGTCGGAGGCAATGTAAAACTCCTCGTTGTCCTTGCCTATGCCGATGGCCAGGGGCGAAGACTTGCGGGCCACAATCAGTTCGTCGGGGGCGTTCTTGTCAATGACAGCGATGGCGTATGCGCCGATGGCCTGGTGCAGGGCCATGCGCACGGCGGTGGCCAGGTCGCAACCTCGGTGGGTCTTGATGTACTCGATGAGTTTGACGATGATTTCCGTATCGGTCTCGCTCATAAATTCGACGCCCTTTTTCTGCAGGTTCTCCTTCAGCACGGCATAATTCTCGATAATGCCGTTGTGCACCAGTGCTATCTCGCCGTCGAGCGAAACGTGGGGGTGGGCGTTGATCACCGAGGGCACTCCGTGGGTGGCCCAGCGCGTGTGGGCGATGCCGACGGTGCCGTGAGTATCCTTACCTTCGACTGACGACTCGAGGTCGCTGACCTTGCCCTTAGCCTTGTACACGTTGAGCGAGCCATCGTGCACCAGAGCGCATCCGGCGCTGTCATAGCCTCGGTATTCCAGTTTTTTAAGTCCGCCAATCAGTATGGGGAAGGCCTCGCTGCGGCCCACGTATCCTACAATTCCGCACATAATGTCAATGGAAAATGGTTAACGCTGTACGCGGCCGTTGGCGTTGCCGCCGGCCAGTGCCTCGACTTCCTCGACGCTTACGTGGTTGAAGTCGCCGGGGATGGTATGCTTAAGTGCCGAAGCAGCCACGGCAAACTCAAGCGCCTGAGCCTGAGTGGGCATCGTGAGCAGGCCGTGGATGAGGCCGCCGGAGAACGAGTCGCCTCCGCCTACGCGGTCGATGATGGGATTGATGTCGTAACGGCGGCTCTGATAGAATTCCTTGCCGTCGTAAATCATTGCTTTCCAGCCGTTGTGGGTTGCCGAGAACGATTCGCGCAGGGTCGACACCACGTATTTGAATCCGAATTCGCGCATCATCTGCTCGAAAATGCCCTTGTAGCCTTCGGCGTCGGTGTTGCCGCCCTCGACGTCGGCGTCGGGCTTGAAGCCGAGGCATAGCTCGGCGTCCTCTTCGTTGCCGATGCAAACGTCGACATATTTCATAAGCGGACGCATGATTGACTGCGCCTTTTCCTTAGTCCAGAGTTTTTTGCGGAAGTTGAGGTCAACGCTGACGGTGACTCCGTGGCGCTTTGC
>CAMWUM010000301.1 GCA_947177435.1 uncultured Muribaculaceae bacterium | reverse complement strand
GGCATACATCGTGGTAGTGTAGCCGGGGAGCACGTTGGCGACGCGTCCGCGCACCACTGCCGTTGAGCCGGGCTTGTAGAACTCCATCCGCGCGTACTTCTTCGCGTCGAAGCCATCCCATTTCTCCGCCGGAGCGGGCCACGCGAGTACGTCGGCTGCGGTCAGCCCTTGCGGTTCTGAGTTGGGTTGCCTCTCCTTGTCGAGGCGGATGCCGTAGAAGTGGTATTCGGGCTTCTCACCAGGCGTGCCATAAGAGAGCGACTTTACCCCTGTGGGCAGTGGTTCGAAGATTAGCGTGCCGCTGTGGCTTCCCGATTCGGGCATCCATATCTCTTGGCTGAGGGGCAGGTTTTCCTGACCGATGATTTTGTAGGTCTGTCCGGTGGCCTCGTCTGTGAGCACCGAGGTTGAGTCTACCTTCACCCAATAGTGAGGCAGATGAGTGAGGGTCAGGCTCATGCGCGTCTCCTGCGGAGTGCACACGATGCTGTCGAGGCTGAGGAAATGAGGCTCGTAGCCTACCTCCGGCACGAAGGCGTGGGCGGCAATGGCTGCTGACGATAGGGCAAGGCAAAGAATTTTTTTCATTTATATAATAGTTGAATAGTGTTTCGACTGCAAAAAGGTGGGGTTGCTCGGCCCGAAGCCTCCGCAACCACCCCTTTTTTCAAACCAATCCATAAGCCAAATCTGGCTCTCTGCATATATGACACGTGAACTCCCGATTTTTAAACCCCATTTAGCGTTTTTTTAGAAAAAATTTACTAAACCATCATCGCTCCCACATATCTAATATTTAAAATGCAGACAATCTATAAAATTAACACCAGCGGAGCCGCGGAGCGGCGAGGTTGTCCCAAACCCCGCACGACTGAGCGCAGCGAAGGAGTGTGGGGCAAAGACACATCCATAATCGGAGTGCCGGAGGCACGATGTTGTGGTAGTTGCGTTTGAGATGCCCATTATAGATAATCTGCGTCTTCAACAAAAAATTCTACACACTGTGTAAAATATTGAGTTTTCCTCAAAAAATAATATCAGCACTTGACAAGCAAATGAAAGTATTTAAAACCATAGCATTGGCCTCCGCGCTCGCTTGCCTCACCGCTTGCGGGTCAAGCAAGAACGTCTCAGTAACCTATCCCCCGGCATCATACTCGTCTGTCGAGCACGCTGACTCTGTGGTCACTGGCGTGGTGTACGACTCGTATGGAGAACCCCTAATTTCCGCTGCAGTCCAAATTGTTGGCCAGAAACAGAAAGTCGCAACAGATCTCTACGGTAAATTCACCCTAAAGGTATCTGGCCCTTGCAAGATTAAAGTCTATTACATCGGCTACTATGACGAGATCATCAAAGTAAAGCCCGGCCAAAACATCAAAGTCACCCTCCGCGAATGCAATGATTTAATTGAATGCTATTAGTCATTCGCCTAATTATTTGACGTCTACATAATTAATGTAATGAAAACGATACAGACCATAGCATTGGCCTCAGCACTCGCTTGCCTCGCAGCCTGCGGGTCGAGTAAGCTGGCCTCAACCCCACAACTTACGCAGATGCAAGCGACAGCAATTGGCACCAACCCCGTGGCAGCCATGCCCAAGGCCGTAATATACAAAACCAACGGCGACTACGCTAACCATGTGCCCGTCACCCTCAACGATGACCGCACCGCCATCCTATCATATCCGGGCCCGAAGGACGTATCGGCCGACCTCTCCACTCCCCTGCCCCTGGCCAACGGATGGATGCTCGATCGCCGCGGCGGCATCAGCGTCAACACGGCTTTCCTAAAATACACATACGCGCAGTACGCGGCCATCAAGGGCGTGCCCACAGCCGAGGCGCTGATGAAAGAGATCCTCCCCGACGCCCGCGTCACCGAGGTTAAGGTGCTCCCCATGACCCTCAGTCAGGCCCTTAAAGATCCCCAGTCGCTCATCCCCTACGCCCAATAGCCCTTGAAAATCGCCCTCATCACGGTGGGCAAGACCGCCTACCAGCCGTTCCGCGAGGCGATCGACCGATACGTCGGCCGCCTGCCCCGCTATGTGCCGTTCGAACTGCGCGAACTCCCCGCCCTCAAAAACGCCAAGTCGCTATCGCAAGACCAGCAGAAGCGCGCCGAGGGGCAGGCCATCCTCGCCGCCCTGCAGCCGTCAGACCGCGTGGTGCTCCTCGACGAGCGCGGCAAAGAGATGACGTCGCGCCAGCTGTCTGAATTCATCGCCAACCTTATGGCCAACCATCCCGGACGCCTCGTCATCGTGATCGGCGGCCCCTACGGCTTCTCCCCCGAAGTCTACGCCCGCGCCAACTCCCTCCTCTCCCTCTCAAAAATGACCCTCCCCCACGAGCTCGCCAAGCTCATCGCCGTCGAACAGCTCTACCGCGCCATGACCATCCTCAAAAACGAGCCCTACCACCACGACTAACCCCCTCACATTATGGAAGAAATTAGAATTGACTGCGCCCATCCCACACAAGAGGAAATGGAATTGTCTCAATTTCACGCCCAGACGCTTTTCCGCCTTAACCATGCCATGCCTTTCACAGAGGAATACGACAATCTCCTCCACCAGCTTTTCCCTGAAATGGGCGAGAACAGCGTCGTGTTCACACCCTTGAAAGGCGTAAGGTTTAATAAGGTGCAGATTGGCAAAAACGTGGTAATCAACAGCGA
>CAMWUM010000300.1 GCA_947177435.1 uncultured Muribaculaceae bacterium | reverse complement strand
GTAAGCGTGTCGACTACTCCGCCCGTTCGGTTATCGACGTAGGCCCCGAGCTGAAGATGCACGAGTGCGGCCTGCCCAAGGACATGGCTGCCGAGCTCTACAAGCCGTTCGTCATCCGCAAGCTCATCGAGCGCGGCATCGTAAAGACCGTCAAGAGCGCCAAGAAGATTGTTGACCGCAAGGAGCCCGTCGTTTGGGATATCCTTGAGCACGTAATGAAGGGCCACCCCGTGCTCCTCAACCGTGCCCCTACGCTTCACCGTCTTGGCATCCAGGCATTCCAGCCCAAGATGATTGAGGGCAAGGCTATCCAGCTCCACCCGCTGGCTTGTACCGCATTCAACGCTGACTTCGACGGCGACCAGATGGCCGTCCACCTTCCCCTCGGCAACGAGGCTGTGCTCGAGGCCCAGATGCTCATGCTCGGCGCCCACAACATCCTCAACCCCGCCAACGGCGCCCCCATCACCGTCCCCTCGCAGGACATGGTGCTTGGCCTCTACTATATCACCAAGCTCCGCAAGGGCGACAAGGGCGAAGGCTCGATCTTCTACGGCCCCGAAGAGGCCCAGATCGCGTACAACGAGGGCAAGTGCACCCTCCACGCTCCCGTGAGCGTGATGGTTGACGACGTCGACGAGCAGGGCAACCCCATCCGCCATATCGTCAAGGAGACCTCCGTAGGCCGCATCCTCTTCAACGAGTACGTGCCCAAGGAGATCGGATACGTCAACGAGATCGTGTCTAAGAAGTCGCTCCGCGGCATCATCGCACGCGTAATCAAGCGCTGCGGTATCCCCCGTTCGGCTCAGTTCCTCGACGACATCAAGAACCTCGGATACTACATGGCATTCCGTGGCGGCCTGTCGTTCAACCTCGGCGACGTCCTCATCCCGCCGGAGAAGGAGGCCATCGTGGCCAAGGGCTACGCCGACGTCGAGGAGGTGATGAGCAACTACTCTATGGGCTTCATTACCAACTCGGAGCGTTACAACCAGGTGATCGACATCTGGACGCACGTCAACTCCGAGCTCACCTCGGTGCTGATGAAGCAGATGGCCGAGGCCAACCAGGGCTTCAACTCTGTATACATGATGCTCGACTCGGGCGCCCGTGGTTCGAAGGACCAGATCCGCCAGCTCGCC
The DNA here is from genome assembly GCA_947177435.1 of uncultured Muribaculaceae bacterium. GTDB lineage: Bacteria > Bacteroidota > Bacteroidia > Bacteroidales > Muribaculaceae > CAG-873. Next base: position 1,577 of record CAMWUM010000300.1, on the reverse strand, counting down.
GGCATGCGTGGCCTTATGGCCAAGCCTCAGAAGGCCGGTGCCGAAGGCGGCCAGATCATCGAGAACCCGATTTTGGCCAACTTCAAGGAAGGCCTCTCCGTGCTCGAGTACTTCATCTCCACCCACGGCGCCCGCAAGGGTCTTGCCGATACCGCCCTTAAGACCGCTGACGCCGGTTACCTCACCCGCCGTCTGGTCGACGTGGCACACGACGTAATCATCACCGAGGAGGACTGCGGCACGCTCCGCGGACTCATCTGCCGCGAGATCAAGAACAACGACGAGGTCGTTGCCTCTCTCGGCGAGCGCATCCTCGGCCGCGTCACCGTCCACGACATCGTCGATCCCCAGACCGAAGAGATTATCGTCCGCGCCGGCGAGGAAATCAATGATGCCGCTGCCGACCGCATCAACGCTTCGCCCATCGAGAGCGTTGAGATCCGTTCGGTGCTCACCTGCGAGGCCAAGCGCGGCGTCTGCGCCAAGTGCTACGGCCGCAACCTCTCCAACAACCGCATGGTGCAGAAGGGCGAGGCCGTCGGCGTTATCGCCGCACAGTCAATCGGCGAGCCTGGTACTCAGCTGACCCTCCGTACATTCCACGTCGGTGGTGTGGCTTCGAACATCGCTGCCGTATCTACCGTCACCTCGCGCTACGATGGCATCCTTGAGATTGACGAGCTCCGCACCGTCACCACCGATGAGATGCACCAGTACGATCAGGCCGAAGGCACCGAGCCTCGCGCCGACCGCGCAGTGCAGGTAGTCGTTGGCCGTCTGGCCGAAATGCGCATCATCGACCCCAACACCGGCATGATGCTCACCAACGCCCCCATCCCTTACGGCTCCAAGCTCTTCTTCAGCAATGGCGACCGCGTGCGCAAGGGCGACGTGATTTGCGAATGGGACCCCTTCAACGCCGTTATCGTCAGCGAAGTGGCCGGACGCATCAAGTACAACAACCTCATTGAGAATATTACATACCGCACCGAGACCGACGAAGGCTCCGGCATCCAGGAGCGCATCATCATCGAGTCGAAAGACCGCGCCAAGGTGCCCGAGGCCGTCATCGAGGACGCCAACGGACAGGAAATCAAGCTGTACGCTCTCCCTGTAGGCGCTCACCTGATGAAGGACGACGGCGACGACATCAAGGTCGGCGAAATCTTCGTCAAGATTACTCGCGCATCGGGCGGCGGCGCCGGCGATATCACTGGTGGTCTGCCCCGTGTGACCGAGCTCTTTGAGGCCCGCAACCCCTCCAACCCCGCAATCGTGTCGGAAATCGACGGCGAGGTGCACTTTGGCAAGATCAAGCGCGGCAACCGCGAAATCTCCGTCATCTCAAAGGTCGGCGACGAGCGCAAGTACCTTGTGCCCCTGGCCAAGCAGATCCTCGTGCAGGAGAACGACTACGTGCGCGCCGGTACTCCCCTCTCCGACGGCGCCATCACCCCGGCTGACATCCTCAACATTATGGGCCCGACGGCCGTGCAGGAGTACATCGTCAACGAGGTGCAGGACGTATACCGCATGCAGGGTGTGAAGATCAACGACAAGCACTTCGAGGTGATCGT
>CAMWUM010000299.1 GCA_947177435.1 uncultured Muribaculaceae bacterium | reverse complement strand
ATCGGCGATGGTGTCGGCTGTGCAGAGGTGGAGGAGGAGCTCGGGGATGATTTCGTCGTCGGCGATTAGGTTGGGGAGGGTGACGAATCGGCCTTTGATGATGCGGCGCATGATTTTGTAGACGAGTTTTGAACCACAATTGCGGAACACGGCCACTTGCGGCACGCCTGCCAGGGCTGTCTCGAGCGTGGCGGTGCCGGATGTGACGACGGCGGCATGGCTGTTGGCCAGCAGGTCAAACGTCTGGTCATGCACCACGGGGATGTTGCTGCCGTAGCGCTCGTAGACGGCGGGGTCGATGCCCGGCGCGCCGGCGATGACGGCGCGGTATTGCGGGAAGCGTTTGGCTGCGTCGACCATCAGGGGGAGGTTGGTGCGTATCTCCGACATGCGGCTGCCAGGCAGCAAGGCTATGATTTTCTTCCTCTCGGGCAGGCGGTTGCGCTTGATGAACTCTTCACGGCCGGGCGCGGCGGCGAGCTTGGCGTCTACCTCTTCGACCGACGGATTGCCGACGTAGTTGACGGCCATGCCGCGCTCGGCGTAGAACGGCACCTCAAACGGGAATATCACCAGCATCTTGTCGACCACCTTTTTGATGGTCTTTACGCGCCACGATTTCCATGCCCAAACCTTGGGCGAGATGTAATAGCACACCTCGATGCCGCGCTTGCGGGCGTGGGCGGCCATTTTGAGGTTGAAGCTGGGATAGTCGATAAGTATAAGTCGGTCAGGCTTGAACTCGTCGATGGCCCGGCGCGCGCGCTTGAAATTGCGAAGCACCTGGCCGGCGTGGCGGGCCACCTCGACAAAGCCCATATAGGCCATGTCGCGGTAATGGATTACGGGCTGCCTACCACTGGCCTGAGCCATCAGGTCGCCGCCGAGGAACGCGAACTCGGCCTGCGGGTCTTGCTCGCGCAGTTGCTCTATCAGGGCCGAGGCGTGTAGGTCGCCCGAGGCCTCTCCGGCTATAAGGAAGTACTTCATCAGAGGGGCTTTAATTATCAAAAACGCCTTTGCCTTGGCGTGTGACTACGGGGTCGGACGAGTCGGTGAGGTCGACGATTGTGGATGGCTCGGTGCCGCCCTCGCCGCTGTCGATGATGAGCGAGGCCACGCTCTCGTACTCCATGGCGAGCGATGCGGGGTTGGCGGCCTGCTCCGGGTCCTCTGGGTCGACGGCCACGGAGGCCGACAGGATGGGATGGCCCACGGCGCGGGTCAGGGCGATGGCTACGGGTTGGTCGGGCACGCGGATGCCCACCGTCTTGCGGCCCTTGAACACCTTGGGCAGGCGCGTGGATGCAGGCAGGATAAACGTGAATGGCCCCGGCAGGTGGCGCTTGAGGATGGCGAAGGTGCGGTTGTCGATGCGGGCGTACTCGGCGGCCTGCGAGATGTCGGCGCACACGATCGACAGCAGCTGCTTGTCGGGATTGATGCCCTTGGCGGCGCACAGGCGCTCGATGGCGCAGTTGCTCAGTGCGTTGCAGCCCAGGGCGTAAAGCGTGTCGGTAGGGTAGACCACAAGTTCGTCATCATTGACAGCCTCAACGGCTCGGTCGATGGCACGCTCATTGATAGAGGAGGGATAGACGGTGAGATGTTCCATAGCGCAAATTTACGGCTTTTTCCGCATATTCAAATCATTTTTGGACAATTTGCAGACAAAAATAGGGGGTATGCCGTTTTTCAGTTGGAAAACTCGCGGCCAATGGCTAACTTTGCACCATAGGATTTAAAATGGTTTTGGTAAAGAAAAAAGCACGATTTGACCGTCAAGCGGGTGTGAAGCTTCTCATCCACTTGATAGTCATATCTATGCTATTCATCATCCCGGAGATTATCTCGGAGTATTCCCATCCCAGCTGGAAGCGGGCGCCGGAGTTCAGGTTTGCCGTCTATTTCAAGTCGGCCTTATACATAGCCATCTTCTATCTCAACTATTTCCTCATCCTGCCCAAGACGCTGCTGGGCCGTGGACGCGCCCGCGTGTGGGCCTATATCGGTTGGAACTTGTTGACGCTCATTGCTATGCTGGCGCTTGCCTGGGCGATGCAGCATTATGCCTTTCCCCACAAGCCCCGGTGGGAGCACCACCCCAACGTGTGGAGAGACGTGTCGTTCATGCTGCGCGACGGCGGCATGATGGTGCTGACCGTGGCCTTGAGCACGGCCATGCGCTACGGTGAGAACTGGGCCTCGATCGAGAAGCGGCACGAGCAGCTCGTGGCCTCGCAAAAGGCTGACGAATTGGCCAACCTAAAAAGCCAGCTTAATCCGCATTTCTTGTTCAACACCCTAAATACTATATATGCCCTCATAGAGGTCAGTCCGGTGCAGGCCCAGGAGGCTGTGCACGAACTTTCGGCCCTGTTGCGTTACGTGCTTTACGAGAACCCCACGAGCGTAAAACTCTCGCAGGAAATCTCTTTCGCAAAAAATTACATCTCACTTATGCAGATGCGGTTGCCGCAGGGTGCTATAGAGGCCTCGTTTGACGCCAAGAGCAATCCGGAGGTGGCGCCTCTGCTGTTCGTCACACTGATTGAGAACGCTTTCAAGCACGGCAACACCGGAGTGCCGGGCCACAAGATTGAAATCAGCATATCGTCAAACGCCGACGGCGAGGTCAACTGCAGCACGCGTAACCATTTCTCTCCCAAATCAAATGGAGAAGGCGGAGGCATCGGTCTGAACAACCTGCGCAGGCGCCTGCAGTTGATATATGGC
>CAMWUM010000298.1 GCA_947177435.1 uncultured Muribaculaceae bacterium | reverse complement strand
TTTTTTTTTATATTCTATGAATCAAATGGGATCGTGAATAAAACAGGCGCGGCTGGGAGCCGCGCCTTTTTTGGGGATGGGGGATGGGATTAGTCGATGCGGATTTTGCGGCCGGATTGGACGTAGATGCCGGCGGGGAGGTTGGTTGTGCCGGCGGGGCTGACTTGGCGGCCCTGGAGGTCGTAGACGGGGGCGTCTGAGGCGGGATCGGCCTCGACGGCGTTGATGCCGGCGGGGGTGACGCGCTTGAGGGTCATGCAGTCGATGTCGGGCATCCAGCCTGAGCCTGAGTAGAGGCGGATCACGTTGTTGCCTTTGTTGAGGGTGATGCGGTGGGTGACGGTGCCGACTTTGTCGAAGCTGCCGGAGTTGCAGCTGAACGTCTTTTTCTGGCCATCGTTGACGGTCATGGTCATGCTGCGGGTCTCGCCGGTGGCGTAAGCGATTTCGATGTCGTACTCGCCATCTTCGAACACGTACACGTCGCGCCACTGCAGGTCGTTGGTGGCGCGCTTGCCGAGCCAGCCTGCGCCCGCGCCGCCCGAGAATACTGCCTTGTCGCAGTAAACGGCGGTCTCCTTAGCCTGGTTGCTTTCAAGCTCCTGGTATGCGGAGAGGAAGGCGGTCTCGGCCTCGTAGATCTTGCGCTCGAGGCGCTCATCAGCGGAGAGGAGATAGAACTTGGAGGCGTGCTTGGGGATCGATACTGTGAACCAGTCCTCGGCATCGTCGAGGTCTTCGTGGGCCACGAGGTCGCGCATCTTGATGTTGCCAGCGAGGTCTACGTCCTCAAACTCGAGGGTTGCCTCCTGCTCTTCGTCGCTGGGGTTGAAGAAGGCCACGGCGCGGGTCTTGCCGTAGCGGGTCTGCACGTCCTTGACGAGGATGTACACCTCGCCGTCCTTTGCAGCCACGTAGGCCTGCAGGCCGAGGGGATCCTGGTTGAGGGCGATGAGCTCGGAGTTTGTCATAATGACGCGGCCGGCGGTGGTGACGGTCGACATGTCGCAGCCGATGAGCAGGGGAGAGCTCATGATGCACCACATGCCGAAGTGGGTGATGTCCTCGTTGCGTGTGAGGCCGCGGCCCACCTCGAGCATATCCATGTCGTTGTAATGGCCGCCGCCGCAGTAGGCTGACAGGTAGAGATTTTCCTTGATGATGTCGCGGACCGAGCCCCAAGAGGCGTTGATGTCGCCAGTGGTGCGCCACGAATCGGCGATCTCGCTGATCCACGTGCCGGGATAAGCCCAGCGGCAGACGTTAAACACAACGTCGGTGCGGCCGGTGGCCTTGATGGCGTTGGCTATGGCGGTGTAGCGCTCCTTGGCGTCGAGGTTGAGCTCCTCATCGTTGTGGAAATAAACGCCGCCACAGAAGTCGACCTTGATGAAATCGAAGCCGAACTCGTTGAAGTACATTTCGCAATCTTCAGCGTCGTGCTCGTACATGCCGGCGCCCACGCCGCCGGTCTCGCCGCCCCATTTTGAGGCGCAAGTGTTGTGGCCGCCGTCGCTGTAGCAGCCGGCTTTGAGGCCCTTGCTGTGGATGTAGTCCACGACGGGCTTCATGCCGTTGGGGAATCGGGTGGGGTGGATGATGAGGCGGCCGTTCTCGTCGCGGTTTGCGAAGTAGCCGTCGTCAATGTTGATGTAATTGTAGCCGGCCTCAAAGAATCCTTTGTCGATCATGGCGTCGGCCTGCTTCTTGATGATTGTTTCAGAGATGTTTGCACCGTAAGTATTCCACGAGCTCCAGCCCATGGTGGGGGGCAGGAACTCACGCTCTTGCGCCAAAGCCGAGAGGGCAACGGCGCCAATGGCGAGCAGTGTGATAGTTTTTTTCATGAGAGATTGGATTATTAATGGCTTAGAAAGATATTTTTACTTGTTTGCCGGAGTAGTTGGCCTTCTTAGTGGCTGTGGTGCCGTCAGCCTTGACGAGCACGACGCTGAACGTGCGGCTTTCAATCATGCCGGGATACTGGCCCGCGCGCTTGCCGATGGTGAGGGTGCGCTTCTTGTCGTCCCACTTCATCGGGATCTCTGTGTATGCGCCCTTCTCGTAGTTGTAGGTGTCGCCCTCATCCTCGTAGAGCGTGAACTCGCCGTTTGCGCCGGCGTACACGCGGATTTCGAGATTGTCCCACTTCTTCTCTGCAGCATATTGCACGTCGGGGCCGAGGGGCAGGATGCTGCCGGCCTTGACAAAGAACGGAGCCTCGGTCAGGGGGATGTCAACGGTCACGTCCTGGCCGCCGGCGTACTCTTTGTTGGTCCAGAAATAGTACCAGTCGGCGCCTGCGGGGAGGTAGACGGTGTGCTGCTTGATGGCGGAGAAGTCGGTGTTTTCGAGGCCGGTGGTGTTGCGGATGTCCTCGTTGGTGTACATTGCCTCGGTGACGGGAGTTGCAAGCAGTTCGCGGCCAAACATATACTCATCGTTGAGGCCCACGGCCTTCTTATCCTTGGGGAAGTCCATGGCCAGGGCGCGCATGAACGTGCCGCGGTGCTTGGTGACCTCCCAGGCGGTGCTGTAGATGTAAGGCAGTAGCTTGTACCTGAGCTTGACGGCGCCGACGAGGGCATCGTAGACCGGCTCGCCTGCTTGGCCGTAGTACCAAAGCTCGCGGGGAGTCTCGCAGCCGTGGCTGCGCATCATCGGATAGAACACGCCCTGCTGCATCCAGCGGGTGTAGAGCTCGCGGTAGGCGGGGTTTTCGTAGGCAGGTTTGCCCTGATATACCCAGTTGTAGGC
>CAMWUM010000297.1 GCA_947177435.1 uncultured Muribaculaceae bacterium | reverse complement strand
GTGCTTGCCAAGCAGGTGCCCGACACCCGCAACGTAGGCAAAGATGCCATGAAGGAAGACGGCACCATCAACCGCGCCGCTCTGCCCGCAATCTTTAACCCCGAAGATTTGAACGCTCTGGAGCAGGCCCTCCGCATCAAGGACGCCAACCCCGGCTCTACCGTCACCGTTCTCACCATGGGCCTCACCCGCGCGGCCGCGGTGGTGCGCGAAGCAATCTACCGCGGTGCCGACGGCGGCATCGTGCTCACCGACCGTCCCTTCGGCGGCGCTGACACCCTCGCCACTTCCTACTCTCTGGCTCAGGCAGTAAAGAAATTCGGAAAGTACGACATCATCCTCGGCGGCCGCCAGGCCATCGACGGCGACACCGCTCAGGTGGGTCCCCAGATCGCCGAGAAGCTCGGCATCCCCCAGGTCACATACGCTGAGGAGATCGTCGACATCAAGGACGGATACGTGACCGTGAAGCGTCGCCTCGAGCACGGCGTGGAGACCGTGAAGGCTCCCCTGCCCTGCGTCGTTACCGTCAACGGCAGCGCTGCCGAGTGCCGCCCGCGCAACGCCCAACGCCTGATGAAGTACAAGTACGCCGTGTCGCCCAGCGAAAAGGCAGCCCTCGGCGAAGAGAAGCAGAAGTTCGTCGACGGCCGTCCCTACCTCGGCATCCAGGAGTGGGGCGCAGCCTTCGTCGAGGCCGATCCCGAGCAGATCGGCATGCCCGGCTCGCCCACTAAGGTTAAGAACGTCGAGAACGTTGTGTTCACCGCCAAGGAGAGCCTCCGCCTCGAAAACAACGACGAGCAGATCGAAAAGCTCATCCAAGACCTTATCGCCAACCACACCATCGGCTAACTTTTAATACACAAGCAAAAATGGCTGACAACAACAACCTCATAGTATATTGCGAGTACGACGAAGGCAAGATTGCCGACGTGAGCCTCGAACTCCTCACCAAGGGCCGCGCGCTGGCCGACAAGCTCGGCGTCAAGCTCGAAGCCCTCGTCATCGGCGACAAACTCGACGGCATCGAGGAGCAAATTTTCCCCTACGGCGCCGACGTTGTATATAAGGTAGAGGACAAGCGTCTCTTTCCCTATACCTCCAACCCCCACGCAGCCGTGCTGATCAACCTTTTCAAGGAGATCAAGCCCCAGATTTGCCTGATGGGCGCCACCTGCATCGGCCGCGACCTCGGCCCCCGCGTTTCGTCGTGCCTGCACTCCGGCCTCACCGCCGACTGCACCTCGCTCGAAATCGGCGACCACACCGACCCCAAGACCAAGAAGGAGTACAAGGACCTGCTCTACCAGATCCGTCCCGCATTCGGCGGTAACATCGTGGCCACCATCGTCAATCCCGAGTGCCGCCCCCAGATGGCCACCGTGCGCGAGGGCGTGATGAAGAAAGAGGTGTACGACCCCAACCACAAGGGCGAAGTCGTCAATCTCGACCCCGCCAAGTACGTCAAGGACGAGGACTTCGTGGTTGAAATCATCGACCGTCACATCGAGAAGTCGAAAATCAACATCAAGAACTCCCCCATCATCGTGGCCGGCGGCTATGGCATGGGCAGCAAGGAGGGCTTCAACATGCTCTACGACCTGGCCAACACCCTCGGCGCCGAGGTAGGCGCAAGCCGCGCAGCCGTCGACGCAGGCTTCTGCGAGCATGAGCGCCAGATCGGCCAGACCGGCGTGACCGTGCGCCCCAAGCTCTACATCGCCTGCGGCATCTCCGGCCAGATCCAGCACATCGCCGGCATGCAGGAGAGCTCTATCATCATCTCGATCAACAACGACCCCAACGCACCGATCAACACTATCGCCGACTACGTCATCACCGGCAACGTCGAGGACATCGTGCCCAAGCTCATCAAGTATTACAAGAAGAACTCCAAGTAATCCTCGACTGCAATGCGTAGATTTCTCAAACATATTGCCTGTATTTGCATCTGCATAGCCATCGCATCGTCGGCAGCCGTGGGCCAGACCATCACCTCGCAGCCTGCCACGTTCGAAGACTACATGCCGCTGCTGCAGGACAAGGGCTTCGACGCTTACGTCTTCGATATCTCCGGCCTCAGCGACCACAAGGTGCAGCTCGCGTTCACCATCAGAGAGTACGAGGGTGACAAGCTCGTCAAGGACAATGTGCTGCCCTGGACTCATGAGTACTCCAACATGCTGCTCCTCACCGACATTCCCGAGGAGTACCGCCAGTCGTGGATTGAGGACGGAATGGACGACCCCGAACGCGGCATTCTCCACCTGGCCAAGAAGATAACCATTGGCCTGATGCCAGCCGACGCTGACTCGCTCAAGCGATTTTCGGTCAGCGTCGAGAATATGGGCTCTTTTCTGAACCAGCTTGAGCTCAAGCCGCTGACTGTCAAGGAAACCGGCAAAGTATTCTATGCATACAACACCCGTCCGTTCAAGCTCGACAAGGCTCCCGCCGAGGGCTACGTGCCTCTTGTGCTCTTAGGCTCGATATGGTGGGACGAGCAGGTCAACGTATTCCGCTTCTGCGGCGAGAATGAAATCGACCCGGACCTCTCCGTTGAGAAATCGATGGTGCACTTCATCCCGCATTACTACGTATTCGGTGTCGACATCCAGCCTGTCGACTAATTATTAAAGAAAAAACAAACCAAAGCAATGGCTAACTTCTATACTGACAACCCAGATTTGAAGCATCATCTCAACCACCCGATGATGAAAAAAATCGTCGCCCTCAAAGAGCGCGACTACACCGACGC
>CAMWUM010000296.1 GCA_947177435.1 uncultured Muribaculaceae bacterium | reverse complement strand
TTTTTGACCGTTGTATTGGGTACAATGGTGGGAATGGGCTAATTTTGGGAAGAAATAATCTAATAGGATATCCATGAAATATAAGCTTGACGACCGCCTGCCCGAGTACCCGACTTTTGTCGAGGGCATCAGGCGGGCCCCTGACAGGGGATACTGCCTCACGCCGGCGCAGACTGAAACGGCGCTTCGCAACGCCCTGCGCTACATACCCAAGCACCTGCACACCGAGATTGCTCCGGAGTTCATGCAAGAACTGCGCACTCGCGGCAAGATTTACGGCTACCGCTTCCGTCCGCAGGGCGACCTCAAAGCCAAGCCCATAGACGAGTACAAGGGCAAGTGCATCGAGGGCAAGGCATTCCAGGTGATGATTGACAACAATCTGAGTTTCGACGTGGCGCTTTATCCTTACGAACTCGTCACCTACGGTGAAACCGGCCAGGTGTGCCAGAATTGGATGCAGTACCGCCTGATAAAGCTTTACCTCGAAAATCTTACGCAGGACCAGACGCTCGTAGTGGAGTCTGGCCATCCGCTCGGTCTATTCAAGTCCAAGCCTGAGGCTCCGCGCGTCATCATCACCAACTCGATGATGGTGGGCCTCTTCGACAATATTAAGGATTGGGAGGTCGCCGCCCAGATGGGCGTGGCCAACTACGGCCAGATGACCGCCGGCGGCTGGATGTACATTGGCCCGCAAGGCATTGTGCACGGTACGTTCAACACGTTGCTCAATGCCGGCCGCCTCAAGCTTGGCATCCCCCAGGACAAAGACCTGCGTGGGCATTTGTTCGTATCGTCAGGCCTGGGCGGCATGAGCGGCGCTCAGCCCAAGGCCGCAGAGATCGCAAATTGCGTGGCCATTATCGCCGAGGTGGACGCCTCGCGCATCAAGACACGCCACGACCAAGGCTGGGTAGGTTGCGTCACCGACGATCTTGCCGAGGCATACCGACTCGCAGCCGAAGCCCAACGGGCTGGCGAACCGAGGTCGATTGCATACCACGGCAACGTTGTCGACTTGCTGGAATATGCCATCGCCAATAATATTAAGATTGACCTGCTGAGTGACCAGACTTCTTGCCACGCCGTGTACGAGGGCGGTTATTGCCCGGCAGGCGTGACTTTTGAGGAGCGCACGCGGCTGTTGAAAGAAAACCGTGAGGAATTTGAGCAAAAAGTCAACGCTTCGCTTCGCCGCCATTACGAGGCTGTGAAGGAACTTGTAAATCGCGGCACATACTTCTTCGACTATGGCAACTCGTTTATGAAGGCCATCTACGATGCTGGCGTTAAGGAGATTTCGCGCAACGGCGTCGATGATAAGGACGGCTTCATCTGGCCATCCTACGTTGAGGATATTATGGGCCCGCAGCTCTTTGATTTCGGTTACGGCCCCTTCCGCTGGGTTTGCCTTTCGGGTAAGCACGAGGATCTCGTAAAGACCGACAAGGCCGCTATGGATTGCATCGACCCCAACCGCCGCAGCCAAGACCTGGACAACTGGGTTTGGATTCGCGATGCGGAGAAGAACAACCTGGTGGTTGGCACTCAGGCCCGCATCCTTTATCAGGATGCCATCGGTCGAATGAGGATAGCATTGAAATTCAATGAGATGGTGCGCCGTGGCGAAGTGGGTCCGATCATGCTCGGACGTGACCACCACGATGTGAGCGGTACAGATTCGCCCTTCCGCGAGACGGCTAACATTAAGGACGGTAGCAACGTGATGGCTGACATGGCCGTGCAGTGTTTCGCCGGCAATTGCGCACGCGGCATGAGCCTCGTGGCTCTGCACAACGGCGGCGGCGTGGGCATCGGCAAGGCCATCAACGGCGGCTTCGGTATGGTGTGCGATGGCAGTGAGCGTGTCGACAACATCCTGCGCAGTTCGATGCTGTGGGACGTGATGGGCGGCGTGGCGCGCCGTTCGTGGGCCCGCAATCCCAACGCAATGTCAACGGCTGAAGAGTTCAACCATACCCACAGCGACTATTACCACATAACGATGCCCGAACTGGCCGACGACGATGTGGTGGCCGCAGCAATGAAAACTGAATAATAACCCCAACAATATACAAAAATGCAAAAGATTATGGAGTGCGTGCCCAATTTCAGCGAGGGCCGCGACCGCAAGAAGATAGACGCGATTGTAGAGCCGTTCCGCGGCAAGAAGGACGTGAAACTGCTCGATTACAGCAACGATGAGGACCATAACCGCATGGTTGTCACCGTGGTGGGTGAGCCTGAGCCTTTGAAGCAGGCTCTGCTCGAGGCCATCGGCGTGGCAGTCAAGCTCATCGACCTCACCAAGCATCAGGGCCAGCACCCGCGCATGGGCGCCGTTGACGTGGTGCCTTTCATACCCATCAAGGGCTGCACGATGGACGAGGCAATCGCCCTGTCAAAGGAGGTTGGACAGAAGGTGGCCGAGTTGTACGATATTCCTGTTTATCTATACGAGAAGTCGGCATCTGCTCCGAGCCGCGAGAATCTGGCCGCCATCCGAAAGGGTGAGTTCGAAGGTTTCGCCGAAAAGATCAAACTGCCTGAGTGGGCTCCCGATTTCGGCCCCGCCGTGCAGCATCCCACCGCCGGCACTGTTGCCATTGGCGCGCGCATGCCTCTGGTGGCTTATAACATCAACCTCAACACTCCCAGCCTCGACATCGCCCACGGCATCGCCAAGCGCATCCGCTTCATCGGCGGCGGCCTTAGGTTCTGCAAGGCAATGGGCGTTGAGCTCAAAGACCGCGGCATCACCCAGGTGT
>CAMWUM010000295.1 GCA_947177435.1 uncultured Muribaculaceae bacterium | reverse complement strand
TTTGTCGAGCCCACCGAGCAACTGTTCAACTTCATCAATCCCATCGGCGCCTGCCCGATGTGCGAGGGCTTCGGCCGCATCATCGGCATCGACGAGAGGCTGGTCGTTCCCAACCCCGCGCTGTCGATTTACGACGACGCCGTTGTATGCTGGCGCGGCGAAAAGATGAGCGAATGGAAGCGCGAACTGATACACGCTGCCCCGACTGTCGGATTTCCCATACACCGCCCTTACGCCGACCTCACAGAGAAGGAGAAGGAACTGCTGTGGGAGGGATTCCGCGGCTTCAAGGGCATCAACGGATTCTTCAAATGGGTTGAGCGCCAGCAGGCTAAGATACAGTACCGCGTGATGCTCGCGCGGTTCAGGGGCAAGACCACATGCCCTCAGTGCGGCGGCATGCGCCTGCGCCAGGAGGCTGAGTACGTCAAGGTCGGCGGCCTAAGCATCGGCCAGCTGGTGCGCATGCCGGTGAGCGAACTCGTCCAATGGTTTGACAACCTGGTGCTCGACGAACGCGACCAGGCTGTGGCCAAGCGCGTGCTGGCCGAGATCAAGTCGCGTCTTAGTTTCCTGATGCAAGTGGGCCTGGGCTATCTCACGCTCGACCGCCTAAGCAACACGCTCTCGGGCGGCGAAAGCCAGCGCATCAACCTGGCCACGTCGATGGGCAGCAGCCTCGTAGGCTCGCTCTACATCCTCGACGAGCCCTCAATCGGCCTACATCCGCGTGACACCCAGCGACTAATCGGCGCCCTCCGCCAACTGCAGCAGCTGGGCAACACGGTCATCGTAGTCGAGCATGACGAGGAGATTATGCGCGCCGCCGATTGGATTGTCGACGTCGGCCCGCGAGCCGGACGTCTGGGCGGCCAGATAGTGTTCAACGGCTCGATGGCCGACGCCACGGGCGAGAAAGGGCGCGAAGTAGAGGACTCGTACACAATTAAATACCTTAACGGCCAACTTGAAATCCCCGTGCCGGCTGTGCGTCGCAAGTCCAGCCAGTACATTGAGGTCAAGGGCGCCCGCGAGCACAACCTCAAAAATATCGACGTGAAGTTCCCGCTGGGCGTGATGACCGTTGTGACCGGCGTGAGCGGCAGCGGCAAGTCCACGCTGGTTCGCGACGTGTTCTACCGTGCCATGCGCCACCGCCTGGGCGAGGCCGGTGATGCCCCCGGCAGCCACCTCGGCCTCAGCGGCGACATCAGCCGCGTCAAGTCAATCGAGTTCGTCGACCAAAACCCCATTGGCGCCTCGTCGCGCTCCAATCCGGCCACATACCTCAAAGCCTACGACGAGATACGCAAACTCTACGCCGACCAGCAGGGGGCCAAGCAGATGGGATTCACCCCGGCGTTCTTCTCGACCAACACCGAGGGCGGACGCTGCGAGGAATGCAAAGGCACAGGCGTAATCAACATCGAGATGCAGTTTATGGCCGACATCTCCATTCCCTGCGAGGCCTGCGGCGGCAAGCGGTTCAAGCCCGACGTGCTCGACGTGCGCTACCGGGGCAAGAACATCGACGACGTACTCAACATGACCGTCGACCAGGCCATCGAGTTCTTCTCTGAGGAAGAGTCAACTCAAACTCGTCGCATCGTTCGCAAGCTCCTGCCCCTGCAGCAAGTCGGACTTGGCTACGTGCAGCTCGGCCAGAGTTCGTCCACCCTCTCGGGCGGCGAAAACCAGCGCGTCAAGCTTGCCTACTTCCTGTCACAAGAAAAGACCGAGCCGTCAATTTTCATCTTCGACGAGCCCACTACCGGCCTGCACTTCTACGATATCAACGTGCTACTTGCCTCGTTCGAGCGCCTTATCGCCCAGGGCCATACGCTGATAATCATTGAGCACAATCCCGACGTGATCAAGTGCGCCGACCACGTAATCGATATCGGCCCCGAGGGCGGTGACGCCGGCGGTAACCTCGTATGCGCCGGCACTCCCGAGCAAATTGCCGCCTGCCCCGACAGCTACACCGGCCGCTACCTCGCCCCCTACCTCAAAAAATAATCCCATTAAATTTCTGATAGAGTTATGAAGAAAACTATTGTTGCTATTATGGTTGGGGCCGTGTGCGCTCTTCTCTCGGCATGCGCTGACCATGACGATCCCAAATTGGCGCCTATCGATACATCTAACGTCAAGATTACCGCCACTGTGTCCGACAGGCCCAACTCGGAATGGATGACCATGACCGAAGAATTGACCATCAGCGTGCAGAACTTGACGATGACTGCGCCTAAGGGCGTGGTGCTCAAGAGCGTGTCACTGGTGGCCAACACCGCGCTCGGCAGCCGCTTGGTCGGCGAGAAGCCGTACTCGGGTGAGGCGCTCGAATTCAAGGTACCGCTCGCATCCTTGCAGGGCCGCTGCAACTTCACCCTGCTGGGCAATCTTATAAGGAAAGACTACCGCGACGCGCAGATTATCATTGCCGACAACATTCAGAAAATCGTTTTCACCGAGGAGCCCAAGTTTGAGTGCGAGGGCTGGCTGTACGTCTCCGTCAAGAGCAAGTCGACATCCGGCGAGGAATACGAGCATGCCTTTGAGGTCACGTCTTCCGACCATTTCACCATCCCCGTGCCACAAAGTGAGCTCTACTGGACACCAGCCAGCGGCGAAGCCTCCACGCTCGAAATCGCGCTTGGCACCGGCGCTACCGCCTGGAGCCCTAATACCTCACTGGTCGGCGACATTGTAGCCACATCTCTGGGCCACTCGTCAGCCAACGCCCCCACGATGAAGTTGACCATCCCCCACACGCCCGGCTCGCTGACAGCCAAGAAACTGCAAACGTACATCC
>CAMWUM010000294.1 GCA_947177435.1 uncultured Muribaculaceae bacterium | reverse complement strand
ATATTAGACCGCTCCTCTATTTCGGGGTGGTCTAATATTTTATTAATAGGAGTGGAAAGGATGAGGACCAATTGTGATATGCAAATGGAGTATGTCGCAATCACTGCATCAAAGCATCCGCGCACTCCAGCCCCGGCCCAGCGCCCCCCGCGCAGCCACCGCGACGAAATCGTCAACTAATCAATATATGAAAAATTTTTGGTGGGCGTGGATATAGAAGCCAGGGGTGGAAGGGTAGGAGACGCTGGTGCCGTCGATGCGGTAATAGGGCTTGTCTGCGTCGGTTTCTTCTTCGATGGAGGGCAGGGCGGTTGAGCCGTAGTAGGCGCGGACCATGGCGTCTTTGATTTCGGGTTCGGTCCATTGGGGCACTTTGCAGTCGTCGCCATCGACGAGGCCCATCCATTTGAATGTGCCTATGCCTTCTTCTTTGCAGAGGCTGACGAGGCGGTCGGCCAGTGCGCAGTAGATGTCACCGTAGCCAGGCGTGTCGGATGAGGTTATTAATCCCCATTCGCCGACGATGACGGGTACTCCCTTGGTGAACAGGTGCTTTTTGATGATGCTGACGAGGTTTTCAACGCTTGAGCGTGCCTCGCTGACGCTCTTTGACGAGGGATAATAGTGGATTTGCGCTGCGATGTGGCCGGGCTCAATATCTGTGGGAATTACGAACTTTTTGAGGGGATCTTGCAGGTGGGAGTTCCACGAGCCATCGCCGCTGCACGAGCCGTAAGTGTTGACTATCAGGTTGCGCTGCTGGTTGTTGCCTCCGGTTGCCCTTACGGCGTTGACGAAACTCTGGGCGTAGGAGTTGATGGCATTGTAGGCCGATGTGGCGGTTGCAGCATTGTAGTTGTTGGGGCCATTGAATGAGGCGAAGCACCATGAACCGTGTTTGTCGAGCATTTCGTTGTATCCTTCAAATAGCAGGCGCTCGTCGTAATCCTTAAACTCGGTGGCAATCTGCGTCCATAGGTCCTCAAATTGCTCGTGATATTGCTCGTAAGAGTCCATATCGGCTCTGAGCCATGCTGTAGAGCCGTCACCCGTGTCGTGGTGGACATTGAGGATGCAGTACATGTCCTCGTCAATCACGTAATCCACTACTTCGCGCACTCGAGCCATCCAGACGGGGTCTACCTGGCCGCCCTCCCAGGCACTCATATCCCAAGTGCCCACCCAGTTGCCGTCGGCATTAGGGCCAACGTTGACCGTGACTTCGCCCATGTGTGGATACCAGGTGACGGGCACGCGCATGGCGTTGAAGCCGGCCTCCTTGAACATGTGCACGAGTTCGCGGGTAATTACCGGCTGTCCCCAGGCCGTCTCGTATGCCGATGGCGTCCGGTCGCTCCAAGCCTCTATCCACATATTGTTGACGTCGCCGCTGTTGGCGTCGAGGCGGTTGCCGAGGTTCCAGCCGATGCGCATGTTGTTGACGGCGCTTTGCGCGGACTCAAATTCTTGCGCATTAGCCCCCAGTGTGCATGCGGCGGCCAGCGTCCAGATAGTCAGTGATTTCTTCATTGCTTTTTGATTAGATTGTATTTGTTGAGCTCGGCCAGGGCGGAGCGGAAATTGTATTCGGCTTCGAGGAAGGCTTGGGTTGTCTCGGCGTAGTACTGTACCTCGTTGATGTATTCGATGAGGCTGAGCTCGCCGCCGTAGTAGGCCTTTTTGATAAGGGTGAGGTAGGCATTGTCGCCGAAGACGGTGTTGTAATTGTCAACGCGCTCGCGCCAGGCCTGCATCTCGGCCATGGTGGAGATCAATGATGCCTGCTTTTGGTCAAGCAAAGCGAATTGCTGTGACTTTGCGGCGTCGACGCGGGCCTGCGCGGCAGAGCGAGCTTGGCGGTTTTCGAAGAAGGGGAGCGTTACGCCGACTGAGAAGCCGTTGAAGTGGTCGCCCAGTTCAGTCTGGTGCTGGTATCCGACGGAGAACCCGGGGAAGCGCTGCATCTTTGCAGCCTTGACATCAGAAAATCCTGCCACAACGGTCATTTGGTAGGCGAGGAACTGAGGATCGGAGTATTTGATTTTTTCGCTGTATTCTTCAAATGTTAGGATTTGCTCAATGGGGTATGTGTCGATTATGCTGAGGTCGATGCTCGCATTGTGGCACATGGCATGCAGTTGGCCCTCGATCCTGGCGCGGCTGCCTTCGAGAGATGCGGCTTGCGATGAAAGGCTGTACGCCTCGATTGCTATTTTGCGGCGGTCGAGTTCGGAGGAATATCCTTGCTTTTGGGCTGCGGTTATCGCCTGTTCAAGTTGGCGCACGTCGAGCAGCAGGTTGTTCATCATAGCCATTTGCTTCTTTACATACACGAGCTCGATGAGGAGTTGCTTGGCATTAAGCGCCACCTCAAGCTGGGTCCACTCGCATAGGAGGTCGGCCGCGATCTGCTGATTGGCGTTTGTCTTGCGGCGGGCGCCGTAGAGGCCGGGCCAGTCGAACGACTGGGTGACGTCAATTTGCAGCTTGTTGCCGACGTTTTTTGCACCCCAGAGGTATGCTACGCCCACTTCGGGGTTGGCGAGCGAGTTGGCGTCAGCGTTTTCGAGGGCTACGGCTTTGGCGAGTTCGCGCTCGCTTTGCACCTGGGAGTTGGAGTTGACGATGATGTCAATTGTACGGTCGAACGCGTCTTGGCCCGAAGCCGTGGCGGCCCCAATCACGGCAGCCAACATGGGTATGAAGAGTCTTTTTCTTATCATTTTTTGCCTGTTGCATTGGATAATGCGCAAAATTACGAAAAATATGCTGCAAATAATTTGCAATACTTACGAAATAATTGTGAAAATATTCGTAAATTTG
>CAMWUM010000293.1 GCA_947177435.1 uncultured Muribaculaceae bacterium | reverse complement strand
CTTGGGTGGAGGCGAGGCGGATGCCGGTGGCGAGGATGGCCGGTTTGCCGGCGCGAGCGGCGGCTTCGGCGATTTGCTGCTGGGCGGCAGGGAGGCGCGATTTGCCGATGCTGGCTCCGAGGTCGCCTCGGGCTATGAGCAGGCCGTCGGCCACGTCGGCTATCTCGGGGAGGTGGTCGAGGCCCTGCTGGTTTTCTATCTTGGCAACCAGCGGTTTGCGATTGGTGCCCATAGCAGAGAGGACGGCGCGTACATCGTCGGCACTCCGCACGAACGAGTGGGCTACCAAATCAATCAGCGGAGAGTCGGTGGCATACGCCACAAATGTGCGGTCGCGCTCGCTCAGGGCCGGGAGTGGCACGTCAACGCCTGCAATAGCGCACCCTTTGTGCGAGCCGAGTGTGCCGCCGCGCTTAACCGTGGCTATGATTTTGCGCCCCTCGACGGCCTCGACTGCCAACTCGATATTGGCATCGTCGATGAGTAGTGTATGCCCGGGTGTTGCCCAAAGGTTGAGGTCGGGGAAGTTGACGTGCACAAGTTCGCGCGTCGAAGGCAAGTCTTTGCTGCAGCCCTCGATGGTTATGATGTCGCCCGTGCTGAGCGGGAGGGGGGAGGCCACGGCGGTGGTGCGCATCTCCGGGCCTTTGGTGTCTATGAGGATGCGCAATGTTGGCTCGACGCTTTTGAGGGCGTGGGCCATCTGCTCGAGTTGGGCCGTGTCGGCGAGGTGAGCTGTGTTGATTCTCACAGCCTGCATGCCGGCCTCGCACAGTTCTCTTACGAGAGCCGTGTCAAGGGCCTGGCGGCAGGTGAGGGTGCACATTATCTCCATCGGCGCGTCATTCCATCAGAGGGTCAAACACTTCGGAGAGGGAATCGAAATGGTGTGTCATGCCAAGTATCTCCCCGTCCTTGTCGATCAGCACGTAGGTGGGAAAGGCGTCGGTACCGAACAGCTGCATCATGCTCTTGGTCTGGGCGACGGGCAGGCGGTAATGGTCGCCGGCGATGTCAGGAGTCATGGCATTCCATGTGTCGATGGGGCTCGTCTCGTCGGCTATATACACGAAGGCCACGGGCGAGTCGGCATACTGCGGCTTCTGAGGCTCGATTTCGGCAATGGACGACTTACAAGGCCCGCACCAGGTGTTCCAAAAGTCGATGAGAATAAGTTTGCCTTTGTGTTTACCGAGGATGTCAAGAAATGCTGCAAGTCCCTCGTCGTCAGGTGAAATCTGCGAGATATTGGTGAGGCCTGTTCGGGCTTTCAGGGCGTCGTTCTCCGAGATGATGAACGACATTTCCGCGGCATCGGCCCACTTAGCGATTTCTGCAAGCGTGCTGTCGGCGACAGGCTGCTCTCTTTTGATATCCTGAACTATGTCTGCAAGCCTGAGTGTCTGTAAAAACTGAGGGTCGTCGATGCCGGTAACTTCGGAGAAATGCGTGACGGCGTCGGCGTCGCAGTCGTCATGCGGCATTCCCAGGCAAAAGTTCAGAAGTTGGTCGTAACAGGACGCCCATCTCAGCATCGGGTCGCTGATGTTGAGGTCCTTGGCAAAGGAGTAATAGGAGGCATCAGGCTGAACCCCGGGTATCGTAAGTGCCATGAAGAAGAGGTTGTACGCAACGTCAGCATTGCCATCCAGACGCAGCACCTCCTTCGCTCTTTCGGGGCAGTCGAGCGAGTCGATGGCGGCAAGATGCTCAGCGCGGTGCTTCATCGCGGCTTCGACTAAGTCTTCCAGCTTGGAAAAATCAGCTTTGCGGCCTACGGTGTTGCCGAAACTTTGCCAAAGGAGGTAGTGAACGTCGTTGTTGCACAGGGCATTGTTGATGTCGCAGTCTGCGCCTCCCACGTACACGGCGCTGCCAGGGTCGCCCTGATGGCCGCGGGCCCAGCGGTGAGCCATGTCGATGTTGAGCGCCACGCTGTCGGACGGCGACAGGTAGATAAGGCCATAAAGGCCAGGTACTTCGATGAAGCACGGCTGGTGAGTCTGGTATAGCTTGACGTTGAGCGAGAAGCGGCCCGTGGAATCGATGTCGGCCGAGCATTGCTTCATGTCGGCGTAGCGGCCCAAGGCATAGCGCGGGTAGACGATAGCCGAGGCGTTGCCGGCCGTAGAATCGAAATTGCTGATATGTCCTTCGATTACGGCATATCTCTCCTCGCCCTTTGGCAGGGGCAGAGACTGGGCAAAGGCCGCGACAGCGGCAAAAACAAATGCAATGGCTAATGCGAATCTTTTCATATCGTTGATAGGTTTCTGGCGCAAAATTACAACGAATCTCCGAAAAAACTCTCAACAAATGTTGAGAAAAGCTCCGCCAAGCGCAAAAAAAACAGAAAAGGAGAGACCCTCGCGGTTAAGGATGCTTACATCTCAACTTCACTATTATCGTAGGCAATAAAACTCAGCACACGCAAGGAGTCGGCTCCCTGAATTTCTAAATCTATCCATATAATCCAATCTCCCTGTTCGCCGTATATCCTGCGCATCATTACGAGGGTGTCTCCCGGCTCAGTGGGCAGGAATTTCGAAGCACTGAACTCTTGCTCCGCCAGGGCCCAGTCATTGGTTTGCCACGTCGTATCACAATAGAACGGTGTGCCGAAAAGACTATCCAAGTCGTTTATCGCCACCATTCCCCCTATCGGCACGCATTGGTGGGCCTCATATATGTATTCTTTTAAGAAATCGGGAGTTGAGTCAGGATTATAGAACTTGGAGAAATCAAAATTGATTTTATTCTCTTCAATTGCCGAATCGTTTCGCTGTTTGTCGCACGAAAACGCGGTGGCAAGCAAAAATGCTATAAGAATAGGGACTATTTGTTTC
>CAMWUM010000292.1 GCA_947177435.1 uncultured Muribaculaceae bacterium | reverse complement strand
CCATGGCGCTTCGAAGCGCGGGGGAAATAGTCGGTCATAAACACGGCCACGTGGTCGCCGGTGGCAGCGTCGGTGACGTCATAGACCACAACCTCGGGGTTGTAGAGGGGAGCGTCCTGCATGGGAGTGAACTTGACGCCGTAGAGGCGCTCGGCCATGGTGAAGATGCCGTTGCGCACGGAATCGAGGGCGAAGTATTCGCGCACCTGCGACTCGTCGAGGTTGTACTTCTGCTGACGCACCTTCTCGGCGTAGTAATAGTAATCCCAAGGCTCGATGGTGATGTCTGCGCCCTCGGCGTTGGCCACAGCCTGCATCTCCTTGACCTCCTGGTTGACGCGGGCCACGGCGGGCTTCCAGATCTGCATGAGCAGGTTCTCGGCGTTTTCGGTCGAGCCGGCCATTACGTTGTCGGTCATGAACGAGCCGAAATCGTTGAAGCCAAGCAGTTTGGCCTTCTTGGCGCGGGCTTGGAGTATCTTGTTGACCACAGGGTAGTTGTTGTAGGGCTCAGCCGAAGCCAGGGTGGTGTAGGCGGTGTAGATCTCCTTGCGCAGGTCACGGTTGTCGGCGTACTGCAGCAGAGGCAGGCGGCTGGGAGCGTGCAGGGTGAATGCCCAGCTGCCCTCCTTGCCCATCTCGGCAGCGGCCTCGGCAGCCTGGTCAACGCTCGACTTGGGCAGGCCGCTCAGCATGGCCGAGTCGGTGACGATATAGGCGTATGCGTTGGTGGCGTCGAGCAGGTTCTTGTTGAACTGCAGGTAGAGGTTCTGGAGCTCGGTGTTGATCTCCTTGAGTTCGGCCTTCTGCTCGGGGCTGAGCAGGGCGCCGGCGCGGGTGAAGCGCTTGTAGTATTCCTCAACCAAGCGGCGCTGGTCAACGGCGGGGAGGGTGTCGCGGCTGTCGTAGAGAGCCTTGACGCGCTGGAAGAGGGCGTCGTTCATCCAGATTTCGTCGCTGTGCTGCGTGACGGCGGGGAAGAAGATTTCAGAGATCGAGTCGAGTTCGGGGCAGGCATCGCTCTCGGTGAGGGCGTACATCACGTATGACACGCGGTCGAGGATCGGGCTCGACTCCTCGAATGCCAGGATGGTGTTGGCGAATGTGGTGTCGGGATTGGCGATGATGGCCTCGACGTTCTTGTTCTGCTCCTCGAAGCCGGCCTCCATGGCCGGGATGTAGTGCTCGAACTTGATTTTGTCGAAGGGCGGGATCTGGTACGGCGTTTCGTACTCCGTCAGGAACGGATTGTCCTTGACCTCAGAGCTTTTGCTGCACATAGTGGTAGTGGCTGCAATTGCCGCCATACAGGCGGCGGTTAGAAAAAGTTTCTTCATTTATTGTGGTTTTAGGATGTCTTGATTAGGCCGTTGACGGCGAGGGAGGCCAGGCGCAGGCCGAAGGTGGCGGTCACGGGCATTGAGGTGCCTTTTGGCTCGCCTTGGGGCGGCTCTTCGGAGTAGACGCAAGTGAACTTACGGGCGGGAAATGTGCTCTCGCGCTTGAACCGGTCGCGCAGAGCCCTGGCCAGCGGGCAGCCTTTGACACGCCAGAATTCGGCCGTCTGCACGCGCCCCGGGTCAACCCTGCGGGCCGCGCCCATCGATGAGTAGAGGGCCAGGCCGGGCTTGGAGCAGGCGCTGAGGATGAGGTGGGCTTTGGATGCGAGCGAGTCGATGGCATCGATCACCACGTCGTAGCGCTCGATGGCGAACGTGTCGGCGGTCTCGGCGTCGTAAAATCGGCACACGGCCTCCACCTCAGCCTCGGGCATGAGGCGGCGCAAGCGGTCGGCCATCACATCGGCCTTGGGCAGGCCCACAGTGGCGGGCTCGGCGGGCAGCTGGCGGTTGATGTTGGTGACGTCTACACAATCGGCGTCGACAAGCGTAAGGTGGCCCACGCCGCTGCGTATCAGCCCCTCAGCGCACCACGACCCAACGCCGCCCACGCCAAACACGATGACCCGGGCATCAGCCAGTCGGCTCATGGCGTCGGCGCCGTAGAGCAATTGAGAACGTGAGAGAGCCGTGGGTTCCATCACTTTACAAGCACTCGCCGAGCGAAGTCGGCCACGGATATTACGTACAGGCCTTGCGGCAGGCTCAGCGCTGTAGCGCCGGCGGACAGCAGGCCGTCATGACGAACGATGCCGTCCACGCCGTAGACGCGAACACTCTGCTCCGCAGTGAGTTCGATAATCAACTCGCCTCCGCGGCAGAATGCGTCCCAACTGCGGTAATCGCTCTCCACGCCGTCAAGGCCGGAGACGACGAAGTCACTGATGGCCACGTCGTCGATGATAAACCTCTTGCCGGCGGTCTGGCGTATGCGTATGCGACCCTCGCCGGGCTGGTTAACGGTAAAGGTGAACATCTGGTACTCATCGCTGTTGACTGTAGCAGTGGTGGTTGACTGCCAGGTCTTGCCGCCGTCGGTTGAATAGTCAACGCAGAGTTCGCAGTCGCCGTCGTTGGCGGTCCAGCGCTCGGCCCAGAGAGTGACGGTGCCAATGCCGTGGCCCTTGTCGGAGCGCATTTCGATATAGCTGTCAGAGTTCTTGCCCATGCGCACGCACTGCTTGCCGCTGTGAGCCGACGATGCGTCGGCAGCCCAGATGCCGGCGTTGGAAAGGTGCCAGTCCGAAGCCGCTCCGAAGAAGTCACAGCCGCCGTAAGTATCACATCCCGAGGCGTCAGCCTCAAAATCCTCGATGAAGCCAGCGTTCTCGCTCACGCTGCCAAGAATCTCGATGCCGTCGGTGACGTAGTCGCCGGCTGTGATGATGACCGGGGGGGAGTATTTGCCGGCGCGGTCGGCGTAGATACGGATGTATATCCTATCCTCCTCT
>CAMWUM010000291.1 GCA_947177435.1 uncultured Muribaculaceae bacterium | reverse complement strand
GCCCACACCTTCAAGGCTCTTGAGGAGGGCGCCGACACGCTCGAAAAGGAGCACGCGGCCCGCATGGCCGAGCGCCAACTCCAATTCATTAACCACCTCAAGGCCGCCCTGGTACGCATCGAAAACAAAACCTACGGCATCTGCCGCGTCACTGGCAAGCTCATCCCCAAGGAAAGGCTGATGGCTGTGCCACACGCCACCCTCAGTGTCGAGGCAAAACAAATGAAGTAACCACTCATGAAACTGTCAAGGGGCGTCTGGGCCCTCATAATCATTTGCCTTGTCATCATCCTCGACCAGGCCTTGAAGATATGGGTGAAAACCCACTTCTACCTGGGCGAGGAGGTGGACATCCTGCCGTTCTTCAAGCTCAGGTTTATCGAAAATCCGGGCATGGCCTTCGGCATGCAGCTGGGCAGCAAGATTTTCCTCACCATCTTCCGCGTGGCCGTAATATGCCTGCTGGCATGGTACATCCTGCGCCTGCGCAAGGTGAAGCGCGTGCCGATGGGATACGTCGTGTGCATAGCCATGATCATAGCCGGCGCCGCGGGCAATATCTTCGACAGCCTCTTCTATGGCGAAATCTTCAACAATCCCATGCCGCCGGCCACAGCCACGTTCGTGCCTTGGGGCGACGGCTACGGCACCTTCGGCCAGGGCCGAGTGGTGGATATGCTCTACTTCCCCCTGTTCTCGTTCACCTGGCCCGAGTGGATGCCCTTTGTCGGAGGCGACCGGTTCTCATTCTTCGACCCGGTGTTCAACCTGGCCGACGCGTCAATCTCAATCGGCATCATCGCCCTTCTGCTGTTCTACCGCCGCTACGTGATGGTGCTCAGCGATGCCGACGTGGAGAAACTCGAGACCGAGCGCCAGGAAAAGCTCGAAAAGAAAAACAAAGAATAGCAGATGCGCAAGCTGCTGTATATCATCATCGTGCTCGTGGCAGTTTGCTCATGCAAGCGCACCCCGGGCTACGTCATCAAGACCGACGAAATGTCGGCCTTGCTTGCTGATATGCACATGGCCGAGGCCGTGGTCGAGAACGATTACGGCAGTTACTCTACCGACTCGTCACGCATGGCCCTGAAGCAGGCAGTGCTCGAGCGCCACGGCGTGACGCTCGAGCAATTCGATACGTCGCTCGTGTGGTACGGCCATAACATCGACGAGTACCTGAAAGCGTACGACGGCGCCATCGCTCTGCTGAAAGAGCGTCAGGCGTCGGCAAGTTCGGCCTCGGTGCTCGCCATGTCGATTGGCGGCGACTCGGCCGAAGTATGGCCCGGTTCGCGTTACATGGTACTGAGCGACCGCCTGCCCTCGCCGATGGTAGGCTTCGACTTCAAGCAGGACGACAACTTCGAGCGCGGCGACATCTACACCTTCCGCATCAAGGTGCTCGACAATCCAAGCGCCAAGGTGAAATGGAACATTGCAGCCGATTACGACGACGGGCGCCTCGACGTACTCACCCTCAACATCTCGCCCCAGCAAAGTGGATGGAGCGAAGTGACTTTCGTCTCCGACTCCACTCGCATGCTCAACCGCATCCGCGGCCACTTCGAGGTCGAGACTGACGATGGCGCCAAGACCGACGAAATCTGGGTTGACAGCATCTCGCTCGTGCGCCGCCGCGTCACACCCGAGATGTACCAGCAAAGATTCAGAATAAAGCAATACTGACAATAGAAACGAAACCTTACAATAATATGGCTAAAGAAATAGTGCTGAGTGGCATACGCTCCACCGGAAATCTGCACCTGGGCAATTATTACGGCGCGCTGCGCAACTTCGTGCGCATGCAGGACGATTACGATTGCAACTTCTTCATCGCGGACCTCCACGCTCTGACCACCAACCCCGACCCGCAGCAGCTCCACGCCAGCGTCAAGCAGATTCTGGCTGAGTACCTTGCCGCCGGCCTCGATCCCGAGAAATCGACCATCTACATACAAAGCGACATCCCCGAGGTGTCGGAACTGTACCTGCTGCTCAACATGCACGTGGGCATCGGCGAACTCATGCGCACCGCCTCGTTCAAGGACAAGGCCCGTAAGGCTTTGGGCATCGGTCCGGCCACTGAGGGCGCTGATGACGAAGCCTTTGAGCATCAGATCATAGGTGCTGAGACCAACAAACGCGTCAACGCCGGCCTGCTCACCTACCCCACCCTCATGGCCGTCGACATCCTCATCCAGAAGGCTACCAAGGTGCCCGTCGGCAAGGATCAGGAACAGCACCTCGAGCTCACACGCCGCTTTGCACGCCGCTTCAACTCATTTTATGGCGTCGACCTCTTCCCCGAGCCTCAGAACTACAACTTCGGCGCGGCCGCCGTCAAGGTGCCAGGTCTCGACGGCAGCGGCAAGATGGGCAAGAGCGAAGGCAACTGCATCTACCTTATCGACGACCCCAAGGTACTGCGCAAGAAGGTGATGCGCGCCGTCACCGATGAGGGTCCCAAGGAGCCGAACCAGCCGGTGTCGCAGCCCGTTGCCAACCTGTTCTCTCTCATGGAACTCACCAGCGCTCCCGAGGTCGTGGCACATTACCGCCAGGCCTACGCTGACTGCAGCATCCGATACGGCGATCTCAAAAAGCAGCTCGCCGAGGATATCCTGGCCGTCACCACACCCATCCGCGAACGCATCAACGATATCCTGGCCAACGAGGATTACCTGCGCCGCGTAGTAGCCGACGGCGCCGAGCGTGCCCGCGCCCGTGCAGCAGCGACACTCGCTGAGGTGCGCCAGGTGATGGGCATCCGCAAATTTTAAAACCTTGCGATTAATCGAGATTTAGTAGGTGTGTCAAAAGTCTTTTGTAGGGACATCGCTTCGCGATGTCACGTAA
>CAMWUM010000290.1 GCA_947177435.1 uncultured Muribaculaceae bacterium | reverse complement strand
GTACATAAGTACAACACTTAATCGCTACTCCTATGGCAGAAATTGAAATTAAAGACATCTCATTTTCCTACGGCAAGGGACGCCCGGTGCTGATTGAGGCCAGCGCCACGCTGCGCCCGGGCATCAACCTGCTGATGGGTCCCAACGGCACGGGCAAGACCACGTTGCTCAAGATTATGGCCGGTATGCTGCAGCCGCAGTCGGGCCAGTGCCTTATCGACTATCACGACATATCGCTGCGCCGACCTGAGGCGCTGAGGCGCGTGTTCTATCTGGCCGACGAGGCTCAGATGCCGCTGCCCACCATCGCCGACATGGTGCGCCTGCACGCGCCGTTCTATCCAAATTTCTCAGAAAAGCGCCTGTGGGAAAACCTCAGCGATTTCCAAATGGACGGTACCGAGCAGCTGGCGCAGATGTCACTCGGCAGCAGGCGCAAGGCCAACCTGGCCTACGCGCTTTCGCTCGGCGTGGACGTCCTTCTGCTCGACGAGCCTGCCAACGGCCTCGACATACTGGCAAAAAAGACTCTGAACAAGATGATAGCCCGTTCGATGACCGACGACAACATCGTGGTCATTGCCACCCACACCGTGATGGAGATGGAGCATCTGTTTGACGCCGTCACGTTTATTGACCACGGCGCGCTGCCCCTGTCGGCCAGCGTCGAGGACATTACCGGCAGGCTGGCCTTCGTGTCGACCGACCGCCCAGTCCCGGGTGCCATCTACAGTGAGCCGGGCGTAGGCGGCTATCGCTCGATCGTGCGCAACACAGGCGGCATAGAGTCGCAGATTGACTACGTGCTTATGTTCGTGGCCATGGCTCAGGGCAACGCCGCCACCCTCGTCAACATTATTAATGAAAAAGAAGATGAATGCGATGGAATTGACTGATAAGTTCTCGTGGCGCAGGGTGTGGATGCTCTGGCGCCTCTACCTGCCATCGCTGCGCAAGCAGCTGTGGGCTTTCCCGCTTGTGTCGCTTTGCATCAGCCTTGCGGCAGTGTGGGTCCTCTTGATTAGTCCGAAAATAACTCCGGCCAACTTCACTATCACAATAGGCATCTCGCTTATGTACTATTTTGCCCCTATCGTTCTTGCCCGCCGCGACTACCATGTGGTAAGCGACCAGTTGCCGGTTTTGACGTCGGAGAAGATGGTGTTCCTGGCCATTTACTTCATGTTTGTCACCATGGTGCTGACAACAGGCGTGCAGACCCTGATCTTTGGCCTGTCATCACTAGTATTCTCCACCTTCGCTCATCAGATGGAGGACATATACGGCATGGCCATGTCGATATATCCCAACAAGTGGGTGCTTCTGATGTCAAATTTCATGGGCATGGCTCTGCCGTCACTGACTTTGATGGGCGTGGTGCTCGCCAAGCGCAACCGCATACTCATGGGCGTTGTCTGCTGCGTGGCTGCATACCTGGCCATCTGCACCATAAGCGGCGTGATGGGCGGCGTGATGGCCATGATTGAGGTGAAAGACGTGATTGCCGACCCCGATATTGCGCAAAACATTGGCGCGCAGTCAGAGTTTGTGATGCAGACCATGGCCAATGTGATAAAGGTGGTTGTCGTAGTAGTTACAGTCATCAGCCTCGCCATTATGGCCACAAGCTGGATGTTGATATACAAAAAATTGAAACGCGGTGGATTTTAAGGCAGACAAACCCATATTCAGGCAGATCGTCGACCTGTGCCATTCGCGCATCCTGGCCGGCAACTGGCCGCCGGGCGCCAGGATACCCTCGGTGCGCGAGCTGGCAGTGGAGTTCGCCGTCAACAGCCGCACCGTGCTCAGCGCATTCGAAGAGATGCAGCGCGAAGGCATCATAGCCCCGCGCCGAGGCATGGGCTACTACCTGGCCGACGACGCCCCCGCCATCGTAATGGCCATCAAGCGCTCCGACTTCTTCGACACCACCCTGCGCCAGCTCAGCCGCTCCATGCGCGAGCTCGGCATCACCCCCGCCGAAGTCGCCGACTTCCTCGCCTCCCTCGACAAGTAAAAAAACAGCATACCTAATAACCTCCCCAATAGCGCCGGCCTGTGCAGGTCGGCGCTATTATCATCGAAAATTAAATAGTTGGTCTTATCCACCCGAACAAAGAACTCTACAACAACCATAACCGCTAAAAAACTTTAAATTTTCAGAAAATATTTGGAGAGGGAGGACTCACAGCTTTACCTTTGTAAAAATTAACCATTTGCCAACACATTATTCTTTAATAAGCCTAAAATTGTACGCACCCGACACGCTGACCTACGCCGGGGCGTTCGTGCTCAAGGGCCGATAATTATTATCAACCAGGAAAAAGATATTGATGTATGATAAGAAAGCGGTTTTTAAAAATAACATTATTAGTGCTGGCTTTAGCTATTTCCTTGATGGCATTGTCTATTCGAAATACTAACATCGTTGACAGAAGTTGGAAAGTAACAAGTGGGGCTTCAATAACAGGAGGAATGATTTGCATCAAAGGCCATGAGTGTGATTATAGTTATAGTTACCCTTCCATATTGAAAAATGGAAAGATAATAGCTATTGCACTTTTCCAATTTGATGGAAGATTGGTTGTCTTTTCAACTGAATATCATTCCCTGTCGTTTTTGATGAGTAGTTAAATCAATAGTATCAGAACAATGATACGAAATCTATATGGCACTGCGGCGTCCCGCCACCGCTACATTATCGCTAAAAACGCTTAAATTCGGCAAAATATTTGATTTTGCCTCCAAAAAGCACTATATTTGTGTCCCGTTAACTATCCCGCAATGAGATTAGCGATAGTTTTACTCAAGAAATCATACCTGATAATAAGTCCCACTATGCATCCGAAAAATTGCTTTTCATCAA
>CAMWUM010000289.1 GCA_947177435.1 uncultured Muribaculaceae bacterium | reverse complement strand
GCTCACAGCATTAGGTTCGGCTGACCTCCTCGAGGACGCCATGGCACTCATCCCGATGGTACGCCGCGACGCCGGTCTCGTGCCCCTCGTAACGCCCACCAGCCAAATCGTTGGTGCTCAAGCCGTAAACGTGGCCATCGCACGTAAGAAAGGCCTGCCCGACTACTCTAACACCTCCAACCAGTTCGTATCCCTCGTCAAGGGCGAGTACGGCAAGACTCCCGTGCCCGTGCGTCCCGAATTCCGTGAGCAAATCACCGGCAGCCCCGAGGAGAAGCCCTACGACACCAGCGCCTACAAAAAGCCTGAAAATCCCGTACTCGACGAACTTGGCGGTGCCAAACTTGCCAAGAACACTGAGGAAGAACTCCTGCTGGCTCTTCTGCCCAGCGTTGCCAACGGTTTCCTCCGCAAGCGCCGCACCGAAGAGTACGAGGCCAACAAGCCCAAAGTTGAGGCTAAGGTCGAGGACGATGGCGTCGATATGGACGCTCCCATCACCGGCCCCGTCATCACCGCTCCTATGGGCGGCCGTGTCGTACAAGTCAACGTTAAGGCTGGCGACAAGGTGACCAAGGGCAAAGTGCTCCTGGTATACGAAGCCATGAAGATGGAGAATGACGTAACCGCCGAGAAGGACGCCGTCGTTAAGCGCGTGTTCGTCAAGCCCGACCAGGTGGTCGGCACCGAGGCTGTCCTCGTTGAGTTTGAATAAATTACTTACAAGGAGCGCAAGCGCCCCAGTCGGGCCTTGCGCTCCTTTCTTACCTTCAATGCCTGAAATTATGAAGATTGTTGTTCTCGATGGATTTGTTGCCAACAACGGCGACCTCAGTTGGGATGAAATCGCCGGCTTGGGCGAATTCACTGCCTACGACCGCACGATGCCCGATATGATTGTGGAGCGCGCTGCCGACGCCGATGTCATCTTCACCAACAAGGTGGTGATTGACAAGGATTTGCTTGACAAACTCCCCAAACTCAAATTTATCGGAGTGCTTGCTACGGGATACAACAACGTCGACGTCGTCGCTGCGCGCCGCCGCGGTGTCACCGTCACCAATGTGCCGGCCGACAGCACTCACTCGGTTGTGCAGAACATCTTCGCCCATCTGCTCAATATTGCCAACGAGACGGCTCTTCATAACGACAGCGTAAAGAAAGGCGGCTGGACCCACTGCCAGGATTTCAGCTACCGCCTCACCCCCATAATCGAACTGTCCGGCCTGACAATGGGCATTTACGGACTGGGCAGCATCGGCTCGGAAGTGACCAAAATAGCCAACGCTTTCGGCATGAAGGTAATCGCCTTCACCTCAAAAGTGCCCTGGCAATTGCCCGGCTATATCTCGCCCGTCGAGAAAGACGAACTGTTCGCTCAGAGCGACGTGCTTGTGCTCAGCGCTCCGCTCACATCTGAAAATAAGCATATTGTTAATGCCGACACTCTGCGACTGATGAAGAAGTCGGCCATCATCATCAACGCAGCACGTGGCGGCCTGATGGACTCTGCGGCCGTGGCCGAGGCGCTCAACCGAGGCGACCTCTACGCCGTCGGCGCCGACGTGCTCGAAAGCGAACCGCCTACGCCCTCCGATCCCTTAGTCGCCGCCCCCAAGTGCCGCATCACCCCTCACATCGCATGGCAAAGTGGCGTCGCCCGCGAAGCGCTAATCCGCATTTCGGCCGACAACCTCCGCTCCTACCTCTCCGGCAAGCCCAAAAACGTAGTGAATTAAAGTTTCAGCGCACCTTGTAATTCAGCTTCTTGCTGGTGTTGCGCTGACGTGACTTGCCGCCCCCAAAGGCTGAGACAAACAGGCGCCGAGCCGAATGGTTGCGCTTGTGGTATGTCTCGTATGTATCCGACTCCAAGTCGAAATCTGGCTTATAGCATGCTGCGGGCGATACGTAGCAGTACGAGAAATCCTCAATCGTGGCCGTGGCCGCGTCTTGGGTTTCGTTCACTGCATCTATCTGATTTAGGTCCGGAGCCAGGCACGTTATACCTCTTGCCTTGCATCCTTCCACGATTGCACCGATAGTTGTGTCATACTTTTCTTTCAGGGAAGTATGGTCAAAATCTCTCCACTCTGACTCGCCGAGGTCTTGCACGGGTCTTAGTTGCACCACATTGAGTACATCGTCACCCCACAGGCGCCAAAAGCCGTCGCCTGCCAAATTGTCTACGTTGAGCGAATTGACAGTGAAGTTGATGCGCACCACAAACTCAGGATGTTTCTTTTTCACCTCCCTGATGATTTCCACCAGTCGCAGCAGTTTGTCGTAGTCGGCGCCAGGCATTAGGAATTCGTATGTTTCCTTGTCAACGCCATGCTGAGAGAGGGTAATTTCATTGAGCCCCGCATCGACAAGGGCCATAAGGTCAACGCGGCCCGAGGCTATCAATTGTCCGTTGGTGGTCAACGATATGTAAGGTATGCCCGCACGCTTTCCCCGCTTTACAATATCCTCTAAATCCGAATATAGCGTAGGTTCTGCGCCGCAACCGATTTGCAGTTTGAGCGCGCGGTGAAACAGCGCCTTTTCCACCAAATCGAGCTGGCGAGAATCCATCTTGCCCTTCATCGAGGCACGCTTTTCAGCATCGCTGAAATAGCACATCTTGCACCTGAGATTGCAGGCCAGCACAGGGTCGATGAAAATGCCTATTGTGCGTTTTCCAGCCACGTGCATCCCCCAAAGCCCAAGCATACGCAAAGGCCTGGGCAAACGTCCGCCCGTAGCCATCTTTATCAGCTTGTAAACGTTAATCGCCATAGTTGATTGCTTTTGTTACTTGGGAGCCGCGCTTCACGAGGTAGACGCCTCGCAACGGATTAGCAGCATTGACGGGAATGCCCTGCAATGTATAAATCTCGGAAGGTTTGTCGC
>CAMWUM010000288.1 GCA_947177435.1 uncultured Muribaculaceae bacterium | reverse complement strand
ATTCCGATAGGGGTCAGATTGTTAGGCCTAGATGTTGGGGTGTGGGGCGCAAAAAAGAAGTTTTAGCTTTTTGGTTTGGAGAAAAATGCTTATCTTTGCCGCACACATTGTATACTGCATCTAATTCTAATCTTTTGTAAATAATATTCTGCATGAAAAACGTTTACTTTAGCCTTGCGGCTGCCCTCTGCCTGCCGCTGTGCGCCTTGGCCGACGGCTCTTACTCCTCGGGCAAGAACACTGAGACTTCGGTGAGCGGCAACGTCACCGTATCGGGCAAGACTGAGCTGCACATCACCAGCCAGACAGCCCCCGTGGCCCAGGGTACTACCATCAATCTTGTCGACGACGACTCTTGGCTTTTCTTTGACGGAGTAAAGCCCAGCGTGGTGCTTGACAAATACCTTGGCAACATCAAGGTCAACGGCCAGCCGGCTGTGTACCACAATATCGTGGTTGACAATGCATTCGCTGCTCTTGAGGCCGGCGCCTCCTACGCCGACTGGGAGGGCGACAACTATTCGGCCGACACCAACGTGCGCCTGGCCGAGTGGGGCTCGGGCACCGTGGTGATCCCCAACGGCATCGCCTCGGGCGTGGCTCCCCTGACCGTCTACGATAACGCCTACTGCGACGGCGAGTCGAAAACCTTTGGCCTGCTTGACCACTTCGGCAGCTATGCCGAGCTCTACCCCAATGCCGAGCGCATCACCTACGCCCACAACGACTTGAGCGAGTGGGACAATCGCATTGTGTCGTTCAAGCTCAAGCGCGGTTACTGGGTCTGCTTTGCCAACAACTCCGACGGCTCGGGCCACAGCCGCGTGTACATCGCCGCTGACGACGACCTGACTATCAACGTCCTCCCCGAAGGCTTTGTGACGCACAACGGCGCCAACGGCACCCGCTACGTCGACGGTGTGGACAAGAGCTTCGTGTCGTTCATCCGCGTCGGCCGCTGGTGCTGGTCGGGCAAGAAGGGATGGAGCGGCGGCAGCCCCTACGAGATCACGCTGGCCAATGCCGATACCTACTATAACTGGACCAAGAACAAAATCTGGAAGCACAGCGACGGCTTCGACCGCCTCGACCGCGAGTTCATGCTCATCAAGCAGAACGGCAGCGCCCCGAAGTACGAGCAGATGGATACCATCCACGGAATCACCCACGTAAGCGGCTTCAACGAGCCCGACCGCCCTGACCAGGCTAACCTCGACGTGGCCTACGCAATCAAGGACTGGCCCAACATGATGCGCCTGGGCTACCGCATCGGCTCGCCCTGCCCGTCGACCGCCTGGACCTCGTGGGGCCCCAACTTCTACAAGGAAATCGAGCGCTACAATTACCGCTGCGACTATGACGTGCTGCACATGTACGAGTACGTAGCTAACTGGAGCTCGGCAATGAGCAAAGTCAACAGCTACAACGGCGGCCGTCCTGTCTGGGTCACCGAGTACAACAACGGTGCCAACTGGACTACCGAGAAGAACTGGCCTAATGCCTCCGGCATCCAGGTCGATGTCGACGGTAACCCCATCCTCGACGCTAACGGCAACACCAAGACTGTCAACCGCCCGGCCACCGCTGCCAATATGGAGCACCAGCGCCAGTGGACCGTCAACATCCTGCCCTGGCTCGAAAACTACAGCAAACTTGAGCACTACTACTTCTACAACTGGGTAGAGGACGCACGCTCGTACGTTCTCTCCGGCAAATTGACCCCTGCCGGCCAGGTATTCGCAGCTCACATCTCAAAGCCCGGCTACAACGCCGCCAACGAGTACGCCCACACCTGGAAAATCGCTCCCGCGCCCATGACCTGCGTTTCTGACTATTACCTCGAGAACGTTAATATTACATTCTACGACCACAATGGCGAGACCGGCACGGGTTACGACATCTACGGTCTTACCAAGAACGGCGGCTACCAGGTGGTCAAGCACATCGACCTCGGCGTTGACTACCAGGCTGGCGACAATGTTGTTGTCAGCGTGCCCTATGACAAAGAAGTCAGTGTGCAGGCATTCCACATTGTAGCCACCAGCTACAAGGGCGTCAAGTCAGAAGAGTCACCCAACTTCACCGTCACCAAGCCCACCCTCGCCGGCGGATTCGGCCTGCGAGTGAAGAGCACTGCCGGCAACACTATTACCCTCGAATGGGATGCCGTCGAAGGCGCAGAAGATTACACCATATTCCGTGGCCCCAACGCCAGCAACCTCAAGAAGTGGGATGCCGGCATCAAGGAAACTGAGTACGTCGACGAGACTGACCCCAAGACCCGCTACGCTTACCAGGTCGAGGCCTGCAACAAGAACTGCGGCAACTCCAAGTCTAAGACCGTGTCTGCCTACTCGGGCGAAGTCACCGGCATTGATGATGTCGACGCCGGCGCTCTCGAGATCAAGGCTGTGGCAGGCGGCATCCAGCTGAGCGGCGAAGCCGACGCGCCTGTGGCCATCTATGCCATCGACGGTCGCATGGTCGAAAACTTCATCATGCAAGGCGGCGCTACCATGTACATCCAGCTTGCTCCCGGCCTGTACATTGTCAACCATCAGAAAGTGCTTGTAAAATAAGCAATTCTGCCACCAATATCACGCGGCCCGAGGCTAATCAGCCTCGGGCCGTATAATTAATAAGAGCAAAAGAATTTTAAATCGGCGCAAATAAATCTCGATTTTTTTGGTGGAGAAAATAAAAAGTCGTACCTTTGCACCATCGAAATATTGCGGGGTAGAGCAGTGGTAGCTCGTCGGGCTCATAACCCGGAGGTCGTAGGTTCGATCCCTACCCCCGCCACTCAACAGCCGAGGCAGATGCCTCGGCTGATTTTTTTATTGGGTATCCTCTTCGTCGGCGGATTCGCGCTCGTCGAGGGTTTCGGTGTCTGTG
>CAMWUM010000287.1 GCA_947177435.1 uncultured Muribaculaceae bacterium | reverse complement strand
CGTCACCGCGTAGCGCTTGGCTCCGCCAAGAATCCCGGCCGGATCACGAATGAAAATTACGGGGCGCAATAATTTGCGCCCCGTAATTTTCTAATATCTAAACTCTAATCACCTTCGATGAGGCCTTTGTCGGCCATGAGGCGGAGGATGTGGGTGGCGTCGTCGTGGGCTTGGGCCGGGTCGATGCCGTATTTGGAGACAAGCAGGGCGGCTGCGTCGTCGACGGTGAACGTCTTGCCTTTCAGGGCCTCCCACAGCATGGCGGCCGAGTTGTTGAGGTTGATGAGTTTGCCGTAGCTGTCGGCGTTGTTGCCTTCGGCCATTACCACGTGCTGGCCCATTACGGTGCGCATCGTGAATTCTTTCTTGATTTTCATATCTTTATAAAATCTAATATCTAACATCTAACCCCTGATGGCAGACGCGGGCAGCGTCGGCGTCGGGGAGGCAGTGCATTTCGCAGCAGGGCACGGCGCAGGCCAGACGCTCGATTACCTTGTGGCGGATGGCGCGGAGATCTTCACTGAGGAAAGGCATGTAGAACACCGACGTCGTAAGCGACGCGTAGGCCCTAAGCGGGGCCAGGTGATGCAATTCGTTGTGCTTGGCTCTCACAATGCGCACAATGGCCCCTATCGGGGCCGAGACAGCGCGATAGCAGTGCGTCTTGCCGCTCCACGGCGAACCGTAGGCTGTGGCCACTCCGTCGGCCGAGAAGCGAATCACCGGGTTGTCATCATTGAGCCGCTCCGTACCGGGGATATTGCGCAGCCACAAACCGGCGTGCGTACTCTTGCCCGTGCCGCTCTTACCCTGGAACAGGTACGCTTTGCCCCCAAGAAGCACCGCCGAAGCATGGATCAGCAGCGTGCCCGTGCACAGCGTGCCCAGCATATAGGCAATCATCAGCGCGTGCGTCAGGAAATATGTGTCGCATCCATCGCCAGCAGGGTCAAAAACGATGTCAGCCCTATCCATCGCATGAGGCATCGACATCCGTAGGCGTGGCTTATCCTCCTCAGCATGCCTGAAATCCATAACAACGCTGCCGTCTTCACGACACGCAGCCCGAGCCGTTATAAAACCAACGCCGGCAAACTCTGGCTCGTAAATGCACTGGTCGTCGTTTGCCTGCAGCGTGCCCGTCGCGATGCCAATCTTCAACATCGACTTACCGGCCTCTTCAGCGGCAAACGGCCTATACCGCGGCTCAATCTCCCGCCAGGCATCAAGCCCGTCTGCCACCGTCACCGCGACCGCATTATCAGCAATTACATAAGTATATTTCATTTCAACAAAATTATATCGACGCGCACGGCCCGACATTTCCAACGCAAAAATACAGCTATTAATTGAAATATCCAAACAATCCCCCACAAATTGTCATTTTGTTAAATTGTCAAAATGACACCCTCCCCAGCTAAATATCCCGTACGCCATTGCACTTTGGATAGCCCGAGCAGCCCCAAAATTCGCGTCCTTGATGGATGCCTTTATTGATCATACGCCTCAGCATCGGTTTTCCGCATTTCGGGCACTGCGGGGCACCCTCTACAGCCGCCTTTTCCCGGCGAGCTTCGATGCGCTCTTACGTTAGGTTCTCCGCAAAGCCACCCTGCTGTTTGAAATCTCGCAACTGCGAGACTAACATGCTCGTGAGCATTGCATTGATTTTTAGGCAAAGCGCCGCCAGGCAGTTAGCAGCGTCCGCAAC
This sequence comes from uncultured Muribaculaceae bacterium, assembly GCA_947177435.1. Classification (GTDB taxonomy): domain Bacteria; phylum Bacteroidota; class Bacteroidia; order Bacteroidales; family Muribaculaceae; genus CAG-873. The sequence continues at coordinate 1,200 of CAMWUM010000287.1, read as the reverse complement.
AGTCCCTCTTACCAAAAAGCAATCAAACCGGGCCATCTGGCGCGATATATGGCTCATGGCGTCGGGAATGAAATCACTGCCGTAGGCCGGATCATCGAGCCGTAGATTAATGACGCTGACAAATCGCTTATCGTCTGACGCCCAGGCCTGCAAAGAATGCCGCATCATGTAATTCATGTAGTCGCCCAATAGCTCATGGCTGCTGGCGCGAGCCACATCAGTGAGGCGCATCTCTGTCTCCAGCGACGTTTCGTGCCGGCCCGAACCCTCAGCGATATTAGCACGAATCGAGCGCGCCGCCTGCGTCATCTGGTCGTAAAGCCGGTGTCCCGGATCAATCTTATAGTCAACAAACCTGTCGCAGAAGCGCTGCGTCGCCAGCTCAATAATATTAGCCAGCACCCACACATTAAGCCAAAAATAAGACGGCGCCGAATTAAATTTAATCATGCTATTAGATTTTAGATGTTAGATTGTCATAATGTCATTTTGTCAAAATGTCAATTTGTCATTTTGTCACCGGGCGGGGCGCCGCAGCCGCCCCACCGCCGCGGCGTAGCCGCGAGCCAGCATCAGCAGCCGCCTGGCTGGCCAGGAGGCCAGCCAGAGGCGGGTGTAGACGCGGTGGACGCGCCCAGCGGTGCTGAACTTGCGGGCCCAGATGGCGTGCCACGGACGCCAGCCCGTGATGAGGTGCACCTCGGCCACGCGGCCGATAATGTCGGCGCGGCGCACCTCTTCGCAGCCCAGATTGTTGTCGCCGCGCATCACGTAGACGCGCTCCGCACCGTCGCCGCGCACCTCCACCAGGCGGTGCTCCACGACGCGCACAGCGCCGTCGGGCATCGTGAGCGTGAATAGCAGCACATCGCCCACCTTAGGCTCGCCGTCGAGCCTGTCAACGGCCACAGCGTGCTGCCCTCCCCATATCAGCGGGCGCATGCTCCTGCCCTCGGTCAGATTGTACAAAAAGCCCTTGCGCTCAATCTCCGAACGGTAATAGGCCGCCAAATCCTTCATGCCAAGAATAGATAAAAAAACGCTGGCTAAGATTAGTCAGCGTTGTAAAAAAATTTTCAGATGAAATTAATCATCGAATTCGAAATCGTCTCCAGGGTTGCCCGGCTCCTTGTCTACACCTACGTTCGAAGTGGTAGCGTTGAGGAACGAACCTTCGATTTCTATCTCAATCTCCTCAAG
>CAMWUM010000286.1 GCA_947177435.1 uncultured Muribaculaceae bacterium | reverse complement strand
GAAAACATGAACATCGCCACCAACCACGCCCTCATCGACCGCCTCCTCATCACCCGCCTCCGCTAATCACCTCAGGCTGTAGCGGAGTTTGAGCATTACATTGCGTTCGCGCAGGCTTGTGACGCTTCGGTATATATTCATGTCGGAGTATGTCACGCGCGTAAATTCGCGGCGGTTGAAAACATTGTTGAGCTCGAGTTCCCAGTCAAACCGCCGCATCTTGTATGTCAGTTTTATGTCGCCGAACCACGCATGGCGGGCTATGGCGGTCATATTTGTGTAGTTATCCTCAACGGCGATGTTGACCACGAGACGGCGTATCGGGAAGAAGTTGAGGTCGAGGCGCCCTGTGTAGTGGCGTACAGTAGGAGCCGCCGAAGCGTTTACAGCCGTATGGCTGCGGCTTTCGCCATATGCGAAGCCAAGTGCCCCGCCCATCCAGTCGGCCGGAGTGACGGCTAAAAGCAGGTTTGAACTCCAGTACTGGGTCGTGTAGTCGACAGGCCTGGCGTCAATGAGCTGTTGGCTTGTCCGAAGGCTGTAGACGGCGCCAATCTTCAGTGTCGACTCCCAGAAGCCCAGGCCCTTGTTTATGCCGGCGTTAGCCTGAAAGTTGTCGCTTTTGTTGTCTATATCGTAAACATTGCGCACCGTTACAAGTCCGTCATAATCGTAGCCTGTCATTGTATTGTGCCAAGACCTGAGCCAGGATAAGGATACGTTGCCGAAAAGCTGGAGCAAGGCATTGGAGTAATGGTATTCGAATGTGTTGTAGTATGTCTTGTCGACCATGGTTTTATCCACGAGATACTCGCGGAAAGACAAGTAATCGGTCATTACGATGCCCGGAGCGACTCGTCCTGAGTTGTCGCGCATGCGGAAGAACGATAAATTCATGGCCAGCCAGCCCTTGCGTCCGAAAGTGTATCCTATTTTCAGTGACGGAGTGAGATTTATATAGTTCCAGTTGCGGTTACGGCCCTTGTCGAGCCTGTCGCGCAGCCACTGGACGTTGTATGCAAGCGGCAGAGTCAGGGTTACGTTCATCGACTCGTTGTGATTATAGCTTATCGCGGCCTCGGCGCCGAGATTGCCTTTGCCGAAGGTGTAGTCATTTTTCAGCATAGGCATGGCGGCGGGAGAGAATCCGTCGAGGTCTGTGGCAACCCTTTCTATATCTATGTTGCCGAAAATAAAACCATCGATAACAAATTTGCCCGCTTTGTGGTGTGCTCCGGTCTGCGCCTCGGCGCGTAGGTCGTCAGTGGTATAGCGCTGTTCCACCTGATCGAGTCCATCAGCATCGGCAAATATAGTGGCCGGTGACACTACAAGTGTCTGCGGCTTATGGTTCAATCCGGCACCGAAGTTCAGATCCCATATATTGTCATCGGACGTAATAATGACGTTAGCCTTATCTGAAATTGTAAAGGACGGATTATCAAGGCTCTGCCGAACTGTTTCCGAATTATCCATAAACGATGCGGTCGTAAGGCTGACGCCATCGCTCCTGTTCCACCCGGCGTTTACTCTGAGCGAGTTCTCGGCATACAGGGCATCCGTATTCTTCTTAAATGTTGACGAACCGGTGAGAGTATGCGCATAGTCTTTTGTCGTTATGCGTTGGGTTATGTTGCGGTATGCGCCGTCAGGCATGTATTGGTCTGTCGTGGTCATGCCTTCGCCCGTGAGTATATCGTCGATATACGCCACGCTCAGCGACAGGGTCGAGAGGGTATCTATGCTTAAGATATTGTTCGTGCTTACCGTATTGGTGCGATTGCGCATATAGCGTTTGCCCGAAAGTCCGGGCGAAGCCGCCGAAATCACCGACAACGGGGCATTGTTGAAGAACGACATCTCTCCGGCATTTGTCTTGCTGCTCAACTCGGCGGTGATATTGTCCGCGCTGTTGTTGCCTTTATACGCCGTTATTGACTGCCAGCGCTTTCCGAAGTACATTGCCACGGCTTCGGCAGCCCACATGGCAGGCTTGTACCCGCCTCCAGCCATGCCGTTGAGAGTATAAGCGCCGCGGGCCGACGACTTGAGCTTGAGGTTGATGGTGACATCTTCCGACGGAATCCAGTCCTTCAACGCGCGTACAGGTTGATGGTTCTGATATACCTGTACTGACGCTACATCGTTGGCCGATATGTTGTTTGTGGCGATGCCGTAGCGTCCTTCGAGCAGATCCATATCTTCGATATAGAAATTTTTGACAGTCTTGCCGTTGAAAGAAATCTGGCCGCTCTCCGACACCTCAAGGCCAGGCATCTTTTTAATCACATCGCCGATGACTCTGTCATTCTCGCTCTGATACGCCCCGACGCGGTAGCTGATTGTGTCGCCTCGCTGTGTTATTTTGTCTGCCACGACGCTTACCTCCCGCAGCACGAAACCGCCTTCGTTCATTACAAAGTCGAGCGTCTGCGGCTTGGCGGCGACCATGCGCTCTATGGCATCGAAGCCAATAAGTGACACTTTCACCAAAACGCTGTCGGATGTGGCCTCAAAAGAGACCTTATATCTTCCTTCGTCATCGGCGTAGCCATATCCCTTGATTGTCGTACCGGAGAGTACTGTGACAATGGCGGGAAGCGGCTCATTTCCGTGGTCGGTCACGCGGCCCTGCAGTACAATGCTGGCAAAAAGTTCCCCTGCCCCCGCTGCAAGCAGGAGCGCAAAAGTCAATATTATGCGGTTCATGTTTTTTTTACTCTAGTTCGAGCTGAGTGTACGGATGCTTGCGTGACGAGCACGGGAGCCCGGTCTTAAATACTATCACTGTCGTCCCCGTGGTCTTAAAGTAATTCTCGTTAAGTTTGCGCTGGAGGTCGAGCACCTTTTGGCGTGTTGACTCGTCATACTTGGATCGCCTTGGGGCATAGACCGGGAATCGTCCGGTGTCGACTCCG
>CAMWUM010000285.1 GCA_947177435.1 uncultured Muribaculaceae bacterium | reverse complement strand
CGGTAGACACTTCCTGAGCCACCTTGACCTTCTTGCCTATGCGGTCAATCAGATGGAATTGGCATTCAGGATAGTACACAGCCAATGGAACACCTGGAAATCCCCCACCCGTGCCTATGTCGAGCAGTCGAGTGCCGGCAACGAGTGGACCAAGAAATTTGGCGATGGCCAGCGAATGGAGCACGTGGTTAGCATAGAGATTGTCAATATCCTTGCGGGAGATTACGTTGATGCGGGCGTTCCATTCCGCATAGAGTTCTCCCATCATCTCCACCTGACGACGCTGGTTGTCGGTCAGGTCGGGGAAATATTTGTATATCAGTGAACTATCCATTGCCTTTGAGTTGTGAAATTACTTTTTGTCCGAGAGTGCTTTTGTTGGCTATGTGTTCGACTACTGCCTTGACGAATGAGTTGGACTCAAACACGCCGCGCACCTGCTCGAAGTCGGCCTCAACATCAAATTTGCTGCCGTCGGCGCCAAAACCGGTCTTGGATGAAAGCGAGAACTCCTTCTTTGCATCTGCATAAACCGCCTCGTCAATAAACTTAACGGCCTTGATCCAACGCTCAATGATATCAATAACATCCTGGCGCGTAATCGTTTCGGCATCAAGTCCGAAATAGTCGAGCAGTATTTCGTAAGCCCAGGTCCACTCCAGGTCATAGTACTTCTTGTGGATGGCTTCGAAGCGTGCGTTGAGAGCAAGCACATCCTCAATATCACCGCTCACAACATCGGCAATCAACCGCTCGATCATCTGCTTAGGCGCAATGAGGCCGGAAATATCCACCCACTCGCCCGAGCCCTCGGGACTGTCAGGGGCAAGGATTGTGCGAAGTTCCTCGTCTGAGGCGGGGCACTTATCCTCAACTCGATTTATAACGCTATTGCCTAAGAATTTGGTAATTGCGATATCATACAGTTTGATGCCTCGGCAAAGCGCGCTATTGGTAATCTTGGTGTTACGGTATGCGTAAGTGTCAGAGGTCGGTCCGCAGGTCTCGCGTAGGTTTTCGAGCGTGCGCAGGCCACGGAGCGCTTTCTGCATTGTGTACGGGCTGAGGAGGTTGTAGTTGATTTGGTCGAGACGCACCGGATCCTTTCTGCCGTCACGCTTGGGCCATTTCTGCGAATCACGAATTGTGCCAACGGATTTGAGGTTGATGGCCGGAGCAAGGAATGTCGAGCCATGGTCCTCAATAAGATATGAGAACGGCATATCCGTGGAGTCTATATTGCCGACCAGTCGGCCCATGACCAAAGAGAATGCGCCGACACGGGCAGGCCAGAGAATATAAGAGTTGGACGTGGTCTTGGCACCGCGCTCGAGGTGGCCCTGGTGGATTGGGCCGAGCTTGTACATGTGATTGCTCTGGTTTGAGCCCGAACCGGCGTTCATAAACGAGAACATGCCTGCGATTAGCAATGTAGACTTGTGGTGTGTTACGGTGAACGGACCGGCGAAGATGGCGCAGGCCTCGCCGTTCTCACCCTGGCAATTGCTGAAGAAAAGCGAGTCTGAAGCCGAATAAGTGTGGCCCATGCGGCAGTTCTGGCCAACGAAGCAGCGGCTCATCATCGTGCCGTCCTCGATGCATGTGCCGCTTTGTATGATGAAATCGTCAAGCACCACGCCGTAGCCGATGTGCACCGGCGCATGCTCGTTGCTCACGATAGTGCCGTTTTTCAGACGTCCAGTGCCTTCTATCTTGCAATAGTCGCCAATCCAGACATTCTTGATATATCCGGCATCGACAATCGTGACAGCTCGGCCAATGTGGCCCACATCAGACGTTTTCGACTCAGCATATCGCCGGGCCATTTCCTGCAGACGGCCAACAATATCGGGACGGTGACGGTACATAGCCTCGATGTAGGCCTCGTGAGCTGTAAGGCGGTCGTGGATAAGCACCTCGCGTCCACCCGTCTCTATGAGTACTGATGCCTCCACACCGTTGCCAAACGACGTGGGCTTGTCCACGAGAATTATATCGACGTTTTCAATGTACGAATCCTCTTCTATCTCGTAGTTGGCGATATAGTTTTTTATGTTCTCTATCAGGCAGTTGTCGCCGATGGTGACATTGTGGAGCGTGGCCGAGTTGATGCCGCTGTGCTTCTCGAGTCCACCGGGCATCGTAAAACTTTTCTCGAAAACGCCAAGGCGAACTTTGCCCGAGAATTTTGCGTTTCTCACCTGGCGCAGATCGATGCCATTAGCCACGGTTACGCCCTGCCAGTCAGTGGCAGAACAGCCTTGAGCCACGAGTTGCTGCACGTCGTCGGCGGTAAGGTGTCTGTATGCGGTCGATTTCATTTGCTGATAGATAGGTTAATTTCCACTGCAAAATTACAGCTTTTTCGTCAGCCTACCAAGCCCCTACCCTATTTTTCGCATAATTTTGGAAGCATCGATGGCGTAAACGAAACAAACGAATCGATAATTAGGTCGGCTTTGCCTTGGAGTGATGAGGCGGGATTGGTGGTGGCCAAGCCCACGACTCGGCCTCCTGCCCGTTGTCCGGCAAGGAGACCGTTGAACGAATCTTCAAACACGTAGCTCCTTTCGGGCTTACATCCGATACGCTCAGCTGCAAGCAGATAACCTTGCGGATCTGGCTTTGAGCGCTGCACGTCGGCATCGGTAATTATGGTGTCGAAGTATGTTTTCAGTTCAGGCTGCTGTTCCCACAGACGCTTCATCTTGGCTTCTCCGCTGCTTGTGACGATGGCTGTGCGGAACCCCTCACTTCGCAATGCCGTGAGGAATTCAATTACGCCGGGAAAGATCGGATACAACATTTGCTTTTCGTATTCCTTTATCTTATTTACGATTGCGGAATGCTCTGAGGCCGGGAAATATTCGAGAATGCTGTCGAGCGTCGTACCCTTAATCACTTGGGCGAAGTTTGGAA
>CAMWUM010000284.1 GCA_947177435.1 uncultured Muribaculaceae bacterium | reverse complement strand
CACCTGCATCACCATCGAGCCCGCCAACAACAAGGTCAACCTCGATATCGCATACGTTGACTTCGGCCACTTCCCCCCGTCGCTCATCCCGCAGACCGACCAGGAGAAGTACGACACCCTCGTATGGGAAATGAACCGCTGGTGCAACGGCATGATGGAGGCCTGCGCAGGCCGTGTCAAGAGCTGGGACGTAATCAACGAGGCCATCTCAGGCGGCGGCAACGTCAACGGCTACTATGACCTGCAGCACGGCTCAGAGGGCGACGACTTCCACTGGCAGGACATCCTCGGCAACGAGAACTACGGTCCCGTCGTGGTCAACGCCGCTCGCAAGGCTTGGGAGAACAACGGCGGCAACCCCGACGAGCTCAAGCTCTTCGTCAACGACTACAACCTCGAGAGCGACTGGGACAACAACGCCAAGGTCAAGGCCCTCGTCTACTGGGTAGGCGTCTGGGAGAAGAAAGGCTGCAAGATCGACGGCCTCTCCAGCCAGATGCACATCTCGTACTACGAGAACAAGGCCACTATGGCAAGCAAGGCCAATCACTACATCAATATGCTCAAGATTATGGTCAAGAGCGGCAAGCTGGTGCGCATCAGCGAGCTCGACATGGGCTACGTTGACATCAACGGCAACGATGTGGCAACTGCCGACATGACCCCCGAGATGCACCAGAACATGGCCAACTATTACCGCTTCATCATCCAGATGTACCTGCAGATTGTGCCCCAGGCACAGCAGTACGGCATCTGCCAGTGGTGCCTCACCGACGCTCCCAAGGATTCGGGCTGGCGCGCCAACACCCCCGTCGGCCTCTGGACCGAAGGCTGGGCGCGCAAGCAGACCTACGTAGGCTTCGCACAGGCATTCCAGACCATGGCTCCCAACCAGTCAGAGAACTACTTCGACTGGCTCACCGCCAACGGCCTGACCCACTACATCACCCCCGCGGAATAAATCCTATTAAATGCAGCGGAGCCGCACCGGCTCCGCTGCATTACCATCTTTTCGCCGCCATTAATAGTGGGCACAGCGCTAAATATTACGCATGTTACATCAAAATACGAAAATGTAACGCAGTGTTACGCTCATTTCAGATAATGTGGCTACATTTGCACAGTCATATTTTATACGCGGCGCACAGCGCGCCAATACCTTAAAATACCGGCGCCTTAAATTTAAAACTAATCATTCATTCTATTAATTAATCCTTTTAAACTGATTCTCTATGTTTAAAAAATTACTCGCTCTCTCTGCACTCGCCGTTGTTGGCGTTGCTGCAAACGCTGAGATCGTAGTTGATTTCGAGAAGGACTGGAGCACCGCCACCGGCTGGAACAACTACGTCATGGGCTACATCCCTGAAATCAAGGACGAGGCTCTCTGGGCACAATGGCCTAACTACGACTACAAGAAGGTTTCTGACGTCGGCGAAGGTGAAGACTATCCCATCGTAAGCATCAACGGCGAAGACCACTACAAGGTGCCCTGCACCACCGATGACGGCCTCCGCGACGAGTGGGGCATCCAGTTCCACCTCCTCGGCGGCAACTGCGACACCGAGCCCGGTCAGGTGTACACCATCACCGTTGTTGCCAAGTCTACCAAGGACGGCCTTAACCTCGGTCTTCCCTTCTCTTGGGGCTGGGGCTCCGGCGAAGGCCTCTCCGGCAGCGTAGCCCTCGGCACCGAGTATGAGGAGATCTCGTTCACATACGACTCTGAGTGCCTTGGCAACTCTTGCTGGGTTGTAGCCCAGATCTACGGTGGCGACAAGGTTGACGACAACGGCAACCCCAGCCAGGTTTGGATCAAGTCTGTAAAGATCACCCACGACGCTCAGCCCAAGGCTCCCGAGACATGGGACAACCTGCTTGTTAACGGCGACGCTGAGGCCGAAGTTGATCCCGAGAACGCTTGCGCAGTTATGAAGAACTTCCGTGGCGACCTCTCTCTTGAGGAGGTTATCGAGCCAGCCGCTCGCGTACAGGAAGGCGACAACTGGGTATACGTGCAGGACGCTCCCGCAGTTGACCGTTCGCTCTTCGAGGAGGGTGACGGCTCTTACTCTTGGAAGAACCAGTTCTGGATTGTTGCTCCCCGCACCTTCGCCACCAACGAGTCGTTCCGTCTCTCGTTCAAGTACAAAGCTACTGTAAAGCACGCCACTCCCACCCAGGCTCACGCCGCTCCCGGCTCTTACCTGCACTGGGCTTGCATCGGCGATGTTGAGTTCGAAACCGAGTGGAAGGAGTTCTCTAAGGTTATCACCGTTTCTAACGAAATGAACGGCATGTACTCTGTAGCCTTCAACCTCTCCACCAACATCGAGGAGCCCGTTAAGTACTACTTCGACGACATCAAGTGGGAAGTTCTCCGTCTCGAGGAAGGTTACTTCGTAGCCGGTGACTTCAATGACTGGAACTACGGCGAAGCCCTCAAGTTCGACTACGACGAGGACGGCGGCGTATACGTTAAGACTGTCGGCAACACCGAGAAGCCCGCAAGCGAAATCAAGATCTCTACCCGCAAGGGTCAGGACGCTGCCTTCCACACCAACGCTCTCTCTGTTGCAGCTGGCGACGGCATTATGGAGGAAGAGCCCTGCGACTTCACCGTAGGCAACGGCAAGAAGATCCAGCTCCCCGAGGCTAACAGCTGGATTATCGAGATCGACGAAGAGTACGGCCAGATCACCTTCTACATCAACCCCGACGATGCTGTAGAAAGCGTATCAGTTGACAACGCAGCTCCCGTATACTACAACCTCCAGGGCGTAAAGGTTAACGCTCCTGTCAAGGGTCAGGTAGTTATCGTTAAGCGCGGTGACAAGGTTAGCAAGGAAATCGCTCGCTAATCCCTGAAACCCCAAAATACCCAAGCGGCCCCCCCCCCCCGGCGCCGCCGGCGGGTTTTGCCCGGGCCGAAGGCCTTGTTAGGGGCAGAGCGCTGGGGGGGGGCGACC
>CAMWUM010000283.1 GCA_947177435.1 uncultured Muribaculaceae bacterium | reverse complement strand
ACCCAGACCCGCACGGCCATCACGGACCCCACTGCCGGCACCACCCGCGACCGCCAGTACGGCAAGGTCGACTGGAACGGCCGTGAGTTCTCGATTGTCGACACGGGCGGCTGGGTAGTAAATTCGGAAGACGTATTCGAAAGCGAAATAAACAAGCAGGTGCACCTCGCCATCGAGCAGGCCGACGAAATCCTGTTCGTGGTCGACGCCACCAACGGCGTGACCGACCTCGACGACCACGTAGCCGAAATCCTGCGCCGGTCGAAAAAGCCAGTTATCCTTGTGGCCAACAAGGTGGACTCGAACGAGTGGCAGTACAACGTGCCCGAGTTCTACGCCCTGGGCCTCGGCGAGCCTTATCCAGTGTCGGCCGTCAACGGCTATGGCACTGGCGACCTCCTCGACGAGGTAGTCAAGGAACTGCCCGAGAAGGACGAGGACGAGCAGCTTGAGGATCTGCCCAAGTTCGCCATCGTCGGCCGACCCAACGCAGGCAAGTCGTCGCTTATCAACGCCTTCATTGGCGAAGACCGCCACATCGTCACCGACGTGGCCGGTACTACGCGCGACTCTATCTATACGCGTTACAATAAGTTCGGTTTCGACTTCTACCTGGTCGACACCGCCGGCATCCGCAAGAAGAACAAGGTGACCGAGGACATAGAGTACTACTCAGTCATCCGCTCGATTCGCGCCATCGAGGCCAGCGACGTCTGCATACTCATGATCGACGCCACCCGTGGCATTGAGGCGCAGGACGTCAACATCTTCTCGCTCATACAGAAGAACAAGAAGGGCCTGGTGGTGGTAGTCAACAAGTGGGACATCGCCGCCGACAAGTCGCAGGCTGCCATCAAGCATTTTGAGGCATCCATTCGCGAGAGATTCGCGCCGTTTGTCGACTTCCCCATAGTATTCTCGTCTGCCCTCACCAAGCAGCGCATCTTCAAGGTGATCGAGACCGCTATCGACGTCTACAAAGACCGTAAGCGCATCATCCCCACCTCGGAGGTCAACCGCGTGATGCTCGAGGACATCGCCGCCTATCCGCCACCAGCCAACAAGGGCAAGTACGTCAAGATCAAGTACGTGACTATGCTCAAAGGCGCGCAGGTGCCCACGTTCATCTTCTTCTGCAACCTCCCGCAGTGGGTCAAGGAGCCCTACAAGCGCTATCTCGAAAACAAGATACGCTCGCATTGGGATTTCTCCGGCACGCCCATCAATATCTTCATGCGCGAGAAGTAATCAATGGATAGTCAACGCTTTTGGCCACGTCGCCAATCGCTATTGCAGATAGCGCTGCTGCTCACCGCCGTGGCGCCTATCTGCGTATACGTGGCCTACACGCGCGTCGAGCCCGCCTCGCCGTCGTATTACATCATCCTCGCCGTGGCGGGTGTCGTGGCCGGATACGCAATCGTCAACTGGGTGCAGTGGGCCATGGCCAAGCATCCGCTCATCGAGGTGCGCGCCGACGGCCTGAGAGTGCGCAAGGCGCTGAGCCGCAAGTACGTGGAGTTGCCGTTTGCCGACATCGCCGACATCAAGAGCGAGGACCAAGTCAAGAGCAACGTTCTCCGCCACCGGTTCGTGGCCTACATCCGCACCGCTGGCGCCCCAACGGCCCGCGACCTGCCAACGCCCAGCCTCGCCAACCCGGGAGTAGCCGAGCGGGTCATCATCGAAGCATACAACACATTTAAATCGAGAAAAAATGGATAAGCTCCTCATCAACATCAGCGGCATGGCCTGCGACCACTGCCGCCAGCGAGTAGAAAAGGCCATCAAGACCGTCCCCGGCGTCAGCGAGGTCGAAGTCGACCTCCGCCGTGGCACCGCCCGCGTCGCCGGGCGCGACCTCCTCCCCACCGACGTGCTCGCCGCCATTTCCGCCGCCGGCTACACCGCCACCTTGATGTAGGGATGCACCACGTTGTCCCCATAAAGTAGGGATGCACCATGGTGCATCCTCCTCTTAGAACTGGAAGTAGATAAACGGGGCGACGCCTTCGCCTCGGTAGGTGATGACGAGTTGGATTACGATAATGAATATCAGCAGCTTGGTCACCCACCACGAACGCACCCACCAGTCGCCGGCGGCATCCCACCATCGCGAGGGCACGGCATGAGCCGCAATTATAACCACCATCATCACTATCCACACGGTGCGGGTGGTGACAAACGGTACGGCCATCTCTGGCGAGAAGTCGGTGAATATCTGGCGGATAAGGATTACCGAATCACCAAACGAAGCGGCGCGGAAGAAAACCCACAGCAGTGACACCGCCAGCATGGTCAATGCCCACGAGCAGGCCTTGGTCAGCCAGTTGTCGGGTATGCGGTCGAGCAGAGGCCGGCATGCCTTGTGCACAGCCAGGCCCACGCCGTGGGCCGCTCCCCAAAACACGAATTTCCAGGCCGCGCCGTGCCAGAGGCCGCCGATCAGCATCGTCAGGAAGTTGTTGAGGTATGTGCGGAACGTGCCTTTGCGGTTGCCGCCCAAGGGGATATACAGGTAATCGCGCAGCCAGGTGGAGAGGCTGATGTGCCAGCGGCGCCAAAATTCTGTAAGGTTTTTTGACTTGTAGGGGAAATCGAAATTCTTAGCCAGGCGGAAGCCCATGATCATGGCTATGCCGATGGCCATGTCGGAGTATCCCGAGAAGTCGCAGTAAATCTGCATCGTGTAGCCCAGCACTCCCATCAGCGTCTCAAAGCCGGAATAGTCGCCGGGCATGTCGAAGATGAGATCGTTGTAACTGGCTATGTAATCTGCAATTATCGCCTTTTTGGCTACGCCCAGGAGTATGAGCCACAGGCCGGCGTACATCTCCTGGCGGCTGGCGTGGCGGCTTTGCCGTATCTGTGGCAGGAAATAGTCGGCGCGCACGATGGGGCCTGCCACCAGCGCCGGGAAGAAGGAGAGGTAGAAGGCGTACTCGAGCCAGGTGGGCGTAGGCTCTACCTTGCGTTTGT
>CAMWUM010000282.1 GCA_947177435.1 uncultured Muribaculaceae bacterium | reverse complement strand
GCCCCGACGTAAGCGAGTTTGCCGTGGCCGAACACAATGCCAAGGGCGTACCCGTGCAGGTCGACGACGCAGAGGGATGCCCACGCTATTGCGGCGTCACCATCACAGGCGTCAAGGTGGCAGAAAGCCCCAAATGGCTCAAAGACAAACTTAATGCCATCGGCCTGAGGCCCATCAACAATATCGTGGACATCACCAACTATCTGCTCCACGCCATGGGCCAGCCCCTCCACTGCTTCGACGCCGACAAAATCAAGGGCGACAAGGTGGTGGTGCGCACCTGCCCTGCCGGCACCAAATTCACTACCCTCGACGGCGTGGAGCGCACGCTCGACGCGGCTGACCTGATGATCTGCAACGCCGAGGAGCCCATGTGCATCGCAGGCGTGTTTGGCGGCCTCGACTCTGGCGTAACCGAACAGACTACCTCGATATTCTTCGAGAGCGCTTACTTTAATCCTACCCGCGTGCGCAAGACCGCGCGCCGCCACGGCCTGAGCACCGACTCGTCGTTCCGCTTCGAGCGCGGCGTCGACCCCAACAACTGCATGTATGTGCTCAAGCTGGCCGCCCTGATGGCCATGCAGCTGGCAGGCGGCAAGACCGTGGGCCATGTATCTGACGTAAAGAGCCGCGAGTTCCCGCCCTTTGACGTGAAACTCTCCTACAAAGGACTCAACGCCCTCGTTGGAAAGGATATCCCCGAGTCAACCGTCGATTCCATCCTCGATTCGCTCGAGATTGAGATTGCAGACCGTCACGACGGAGAACTCGACCTGCGCGTGCCCACCTACCGCGTCGACGTACAGCGCCCTTGCGACGTAATCGAGGATGTGCTGCGCATCTATGGATATAATAATGTAGAGATGCCTCAGGCCGTACACTCGTCGCTGTCGTTCAAGACAGCCACCGACATGGCCGACGACATGCGCCGCACCATCGCCAATCAACTCACCGGCGAGGGCTTCAACGAAATCCTCAACAACTCCCTCACCGCCGAGAAATATTACGCCGACCTGGCCTGCTATCCGCTCGACCACTGCGTGCGGCTGCTCAACCCGCTGAGCCAGGACCTGAACGTGATGCGCCAGACTCTGCTCTACGGCGGCCTTGAGACCATCGCCCACAACGCCAACCGCAAGATGCCCGATCTGATGCTCTACGAGTTTGGCAACGTTTACTATTGCAACCCCGCTGCCGAATCAACAGCCGAGAAGCCGCTGGCCCCGTACAGCGAGGGCTCGCGCCTGGGCATCTGGATGACGGGCTGCTCTCGCCAGGCCAACTGGGCCCGCCCTGCCGAAGAGGCCACCATCTTCGACCTCAAAGCCATTGTAGCCAACATCTTCACCCGCCTCGGCATTAACCCCAAGGAGATTGTGGCTAAGACCGGCAGCCTCGACATCTTCGACGCTTCCATCACCATCTCCACCCGCTCGGGCAAGTGCCTGGCCAACCTCGGCATCGTGAAGAAGAGCATCGCCAAGGCCTGCGACATCAAGCAGCCAGTACTCTACGCTGAACTTGACTGGAACTCCGTGGTGAAACTGGCCATGCCTAAGACTGTTACGTTCACACCCCTGCCCAAGACGATGCCCGTGAGCCGCGACTTGGCCCTGCTCATCGACCAGGCCGTGACAATGGAGCAGGTGGAGGCTGCCGTGCGCGAGGCAGAAAAGAAGATCCTACGTGACGTCACCCTCTTTGACGTCTACGAGGGCAAGAACCTGCCCGAAGGCAAGAAGAGCTATGCCATCAACATCACCCTCCAGGATCCCGAAAAGAGCCTCAACGACAAGCATATCGAACAGGTGATGCAGAAAATCGTGGCCAACCTGCAAAAGAAAGTGGGTGCAGAACTCCGATAATCAGAATATTAAACAATCAATCATAAATTCCAACTATGGGAAGAGCGTTTGAATACCGCAAAGCAAGAAAACTGAAGAGATGGGGCAACATGTCGCGTACATTCACCCGCATCGGCAAGGAAATAACTATCGCTGTCAAGGCCGGTGGCGACGACCCCACCGCCAACCCCCGCCTGCGCATGCTCATGCAGAACGCCAAGGCCGCCAACATGCCTAAGGACACTGTGGAGCGCGCCATCAAGAAGGCTACCGACAAGGATGCTAGCGATTACAAGGAAATCACCTACGAGGGATACGGCCCCCACGGCATCGCTATCTTCGTAGAGGCCGCCACCGACAACAATACCCGCACCGTGGCCAACGTCCGCTCATATTTCACCAAGCACGGCGGCTCGCTCGGCACCCAGGGCTCGCTCACCTTCCTCTTCGACCACAAGAGCGTGTTCAAGATCAAGCCGAAGGAGGGTGTCGACCTTGACGAACTCGAACTCGAACTTATCGACTACGGCGTGGACGAACTCGAGAACGACGAAGAGGAAATCGTAATCTACGGCGCATTCGACCAGTTTGCCAACATCCAGAAATACCTTGAGGAGAACGGCTACGAGATCGTAAGCGCCGAGTTTGAGCGTATCCCCAACGACTACAAGGACGTATCGCCCGAGGACCGCGAGTCGATCAACAAGCTCCTCGAAAAGCTCGAGGACGACGAGGACGTGCAGAACGTGTTCCACAACATGCGCGAAGTCGAAGAAGACGAAGAATAAAAGCATACTGCATATCAGTTGGTTGCGCACAAAATGCGCAACCAACTTAAAAAAAACACAAAAAAGTTTGGTCACGTAAAAAATAATGCCTAACTTTGCAGTGTCAAAAACGACAGAGAACATTTAAATACGCGAAAATAGCTCAGTTGGTAGAGCACGACCTTGCCAAGGTCGGGGTCGCGGGTTCGAGTCCCGTTTTTCGCTCAAATCTCTGAATCCCAAGGGAAGAAGAGACGAGAACAATGAAAACGAAAGCCGAAGCAAGCATCATCCTCACGATGCAGCTCTTCAGAATGCGAAAATAGCTCAGTTGGTAGAGCACGACCTTGCCAAGGTCGGGGTCGCGG
>CAMWUM010000281.1 GCA_947177435.1 uncultured Muribaculaceae bacterium | reverse complement strand
GCTCGGGGGTGGAGAGGGCGACGCCGTCGATGGCGATTATGTCGATGTCGATGGGGCGGTCGCGGTACGTGCCGTCAGCGTGGCGGTGCGGCGCGTCGGCCACCTGCCGCTCCACAGCCTGCGTCAGCGCCAGCAAGTCAAGTGGCGTGCCACCGTAGCCGTCAATGGCCACCCCCAGGTTGAGAAAGCGATTGGTCGACTCATACCCCCATGGCTCGGTCTCTATGTAATCAGACAGGCGTATGCCGCAATCAGGCAACGCCTTACGCAACAGGGCGACCGCCTGCTCGATGAGAGCAAGGCGGTCGCCTAAATTGCTGCCTATATTGAGATAGCAGGCCATCAGTCGATGCTGCGCTCGACCTCTTTCTCCTCGAAGGCCTCGATGATATCGCCGACCTTGATGTCGTTGTATCCGGTGATGGAGAGGCCGCAGTCGAGGCCGGTGATGACCTCCTTGGCGTCGTCCTTAAATCGCTTGAGCGAGCCGAGCTGGCCGGTGTAGCGCACGATGCCGTCGCGGATGAGGCGCACCTTGCAACTCTTGCGGATGCGTCCCTCGACCACCATGGCGCCGGCGATGGTGCCGACCTTGGAGATGTGGTAAACCTCGCGCACCTCGGCCGAACCGATGATTTCCTCCTTGATTTCGGGAGCGAGCATGCCCGACATAGCGTCCTTGACCTCCTCGATGGCGTTGTAGATGACCGAGTAGAGGCGGATCTGCACGCCGTCGCGCTCGGCTGCCTTGCGGGCTGCGAGCGATGGGCGCACCTGGAAGCCGATGATGATGGCGTCGGATGCGGCGGCCAGGGTGACGTCGCTCTCCGAGATTTCGCCCACGGCCTTGTGCAGGACGTTGATTTGGATTTCCTCGGTCGAGAGCTTGATGAGCGAGTCGCTGAGGGCCTCGATTGAGCCGTCGACGTCGCCCTTGACGATGATGTTGAGTTCCTTGAAGTTGCCGATGGCGCGGCGGCGGCCGATGTCCTCGAGGGTGAGCATCTTGGTGGTGCGCAGGCCCTGCTCGCGCTGCAGCTGCACGCGCTTGGTGGCGATTTCGCGGGCTTCCTGCTCGGTGTCGAGCACGTTGAACGTGTCGCCGGCGGTGGGGGCGCCGTTGAGGCCGAGGATGAGCGCGGGAGTGGCAGGGCCGGCCTCCTTGATGCGCTGGTTGCGCTCGTTGAACATAGCCTTGACCTTGCCGAAGTGGTTGCCGGCCAGGATTACGTCGCCGACGCGGAGCGTGCCGTTCTGCACGAGCACGGTGGCCACGTAGCCGCGGCCCTTGTCGAGCGACGACTCGATGATCGAGCCTGTGGCGTTGCGGTTGGGGTTGGCCTTGAGGTCGAGGAGCTCGGCCTCGAGGAGCACCTTCTCCATGAGTTCCTCCACGCCGATGCCCTTCTTGGCCGAGATGTCTTGCGACTGGTACTTGCCGCCCCAGTCCTCCACGAGGTAATTCATACCGGCAAGCGACTCCTTGATCTTTTCAGGGTTGGCGTGAGGCTTGTCTATCTTGTTGATGGCAAATACGATGGGTACGCCGGCTGCCGAGGCGTGGTTGATGGCCTCGACGGTCTGGGGCATGACGTTGTCGTCAGCGGCGACGATGATGATGGCCAAGTCGGTGACCTTGGCGCCACGGGCACGCATGGCGGTGAACGCCTCGTGGCCGGGGGTGTCGAGGAATGTGATGTGGCGACCATCCTCGAGCTTGACGTTGTATGCGCCGATGTGCTGGGTGATGCCGCCGGCCTCGCCTGCGATAACGTTGGCGTTGCGGATGTAGTCGAGCAGTGAGGTCTTGCCGTGGTCGACGTGGCCCATGACGGTCACGATCGGCGGGCGGGGCATGAGGTCTTCCTCGCTGTCCTCCTCCTGGTGGATGGCGTCGGCCACCTCGGCCGATACGTATTCGGTCTTAAATCCGAACTCTTCGGCCACGATGTTGATGGTCTCTGCGTCGAGGCGCTGGTTGATTGACACCATCACGCCGATGTTCATGCAGGTGGCGATTACCTGGTTGATGGGCACGTCCATCATCACGGCCAGGTCGTTGGCCGTAACGAACTCGGTGAGCTTGAGCACCTTGCTGTCGGCGGCCATCTGCTGGGCCACTTCGCGCTCGCGGTTGGAGGCGGCTTCGCGCTTCTCCTTGCGCCACTTGGCGCCCTTCTTCAGGCCCTTTTCCTTGGCGGTGAGGCGGGCGAGCGTCTCCTTAACCTGCTTCTGCACATCCTCCTCGCTGACCTCAACGTGGGGCTGGGGAGCGGGCTGGCGGCGGTTTTCGCCCTTGCCGCGGTTGCCTTGCTTGCCGCCGTCGCGGCCTTGGCCGTTGGCGTTGCCGCCGTTGCCCTGGCCGCCCTTCTTGGGACCTTGGTTCTGTGCGGCCTGCTGGCCGGTCTTTTCAATGTCGACCTTTTCCTTGCCGGCGATGCGGCGGCGCTTCTTGCGGTCGCCGTTGGCTGAGGCTGCGCCGGCGTTGCCGGCATTGCCGCCGTGGCCGCGCTGGTCTTTCGACTTTTTCTTGGGTCGGGTGGACTGGTTGATGGCTTCGAGGTCGATTTTGCCTACGATGTTGAGGTTTACTGCGGGCTTTGGCGAACCGGTGGTGAAGATTTCTTCTTCTTTGGCCTTGGGCTCTGCTTTCTGGGGCTCTTCCATTTCTTTAGGCGCGGGTGCGGCTGGATTGGAGTTATTGGAGCTATTGGTATTATTGGTGGGCTTTTGCTCGGGAGCGGGAGCGGGCTTTGGCTCGGGCTTTTGCTCGGTGGAGGATGCACCATGGTGCATCCCTACGTGTGGGGAGGCAGGCTCGTGGGACACCATCGACAAACCGCTTTCAGGCACAGGCTTTTGCTCGGGCTTTGGTGCAGGCTCGGGCTTTGGTGCGGGAGCCGGTTTGGGCTCTGGCTTGGGCTCAGGCTTAGGCTCGGGAGCGGGCTTAGGCTCGGGCTTTTGCTCGGTGGAGGATGCACCA
>CAMWUM010000280.1 GCA_947177435.1 uncultured Muribaculaceae bacterium | reverse complement strand
TGTTTGACAAGCCCGAGGTAAGCAATATCATTGATGACGACTACGTGCTCATCCGCCTCTATGTCGACGAAAAGCAGGCCCTCGACAAGCCAGTCACAGTCGACGACAACGGCAAGGCCAAGACGCTCAAGACTGTGGGCGAGAAGTGGTCGTATTTGCAGCAGCACAAGTTCGGTACCAACTCGCAGCCGTTCTACGTGCTTCTCGACAACCAGGGTCGCCCGCTCACCCCCGAGGCGAGAGTGTACGACGAGAACGTCGACGCCTTTGTCGAGTGGCTCAACTCAGGCATTGCCGCCTATAACCGCGAAAAGTAATCATCTGATGCATAGTAAAGAAGAAAAGATAGCCGCGCTCGGCGCGGTGCTCGACACCCTCGATATCCTCCGTGTGAAGTGTCCCTGGGACGCCAAGCAGACCAACCAAAGCCTGCGCTCCAACACCATTGAGGAGACATACGAACTGGCCCAAGCCATCCTCGCCGAGGATAACCCCAATATCTGCAAGGAGCTCGGCGATGTGCTGCTCCACATATTCTTCTACGCCAAGATCGGTGAGGAGAAGCAGGCATTCGACATCGCCGACGTGGCCAATGCCCTCAATCAGAAGCTTATATTCCGCCATCCCCACGTGTTTGGCACCGTCCATGCCGACGATGCCCACCAGGTGGAGCAAAACTGGGAGCAGATCAAGCTTAAGGAGAAGGGCGGCAACCGCACCGTGCTCGAAGGCGTGCCCGAAGCCCTGCCTGCCCTCATAAAGGCCTACCGCATACAGGAGAAGGCCGCCAACGCTGGCTTCGACTGGGAAGAGCCACGCCAGGTGTGGGACAAGGTGCGCGAGGAGATGGCCGAGGTCGAGGCTGAAATCAAGGCTCGCGAAGACAGCGGCGACCCCAAGGCCAACCGCGAAAGGCTCGAGGAGGAGTTTGGCGACATGATGTTTGCCATTGTCAACGCCGCGCGCCTCTACAAAGTCAATCCCGAAAACGCCCTCGAGAAGTGTAACCGCAAGTTCATCCGCCGCTTCGGTTACGTCGAGCAGCAGGCAGCCGCCCACGGCCAGAAGCTCAATGAGATGACCCTTGCCGAGATGGACCGCTACTGGGACGAAGCCAAAGCCCAAGAACACTCCTGATTGAGATTGCTCTCGATTTATCCCGATTATAACCCTATTATCAATAGCCAATCTTTTATGAACAAATCCTATCTACCCCTGCTGCTTATGGCCGGCATCTCGCTCTCGGCCGCGGCGCAGTGGCCCGGCCAGGCACCCAACCCTGAGCCCAACGTCACCGAGAAGTACGTGCACCACAACGCAGCCAACCCCTACCTGCCCCTCTGGGAGCACGTGCCCGATGGCGAGCCCCGTGTGTTCGAGGATCCCGACAACCCCGGCAAGTACCGCATCTACATCATCGGCTCGCACGACGTGCGCTATGACAGCTACTGCGGCCCCGATATCCGCATGTGGTCGGCCCCGGTCGAGGACCTGCAAAGCTGGCGCGACGAAGGCCCCATCTTCACCTTCCCCATCGACGGCCAGTGGGACGTGATGTACGCTCCCGACCTCGTGGAGGTGCGCCGCAAAGACGGCTCTAAGGAATACTATCTCTACCCCCATAGCCGCGGTTGGGGACGCGAGGCCATGGTCACCAAGAGCAGCCGTCCCGACGGCCCGTTTGAGCCCATCAATCTCGACCCTGCCACCAACCGCGTCGTTGAGGGCAGCGTCCTTGGCTTCGATCCCTCGATTTACATAGAATATGTGACCGACCCCAACGATCCCGATTACGAAATCGGATTCCGTGCTTACGGCTACTGGGGCTTCCAGCGTTCGTCGGCAGCACAGCTTGACCAGAACACTATGTACTCCGTGCGCCCCGGCACCGAGTTGATACCTTATTTCATGCCTGCCGGCACACCCGACGGAGGCGTGCGTGAGCCCGAAGGCACCGAGTATCCTTGCCTCTTCCCCGGCGAAAAGCCCGGCTCGTACAACTTCTTCGAGGCATCTTCAATCCGCAAGATCGGCAACAAATACGTAACCATCTACAGCGGCTATTCCGGCCCCGAGTACGGTCTTTACAACTCCAACTCCACCCTGCGCTACGCCTACGCCGACTCTCCCCTCGGCCCGTGGAAGAGCGGCGGCGTGCTCGTTGACTCACGCGGCCCCGTGCCCAGCCTCGACGGCTCGCAGATGGTCAGCACCCAGGGCAACCACAACACCCACGGCAGCGTCGAGCAGATCAACGGCCAGTGGTACGTGTTCTACCACCGTCCGCCCCGCAACTTCGGCGGCGCACGCCAGGCTGTCGTAGCCCCCATCCACGTTGACGTCGACTCCAAGCCCGTCGCCAAGGGCGGCAAGGTGGTGCTCCGCGCCTTCGACCCCTACGCTCGCAAAGGCTTCACCACCGTCAAGGACAAGGCAGGCCACGAATACACTGGCGCCGAGGTCACCTCCGAGGGCTTCAACGTGTTCGGCCTCGACCCCTATAAGTACTACACCGCCGGCATCGCCTGCTATCTCTCTGACCCGGGCCTGCAGCAGGACGGCTTTGACATCTGGAATGACCATGCCGGCGTAGGCACACTTAAAAACAACGACATCGTAGGCTACAAATACTTCGGATTTGGCGGTCTCGACAAGGACCAGCTCGGCCTCAAGGCCTTCGAAGGCACCAAAGCAGGCAACAATACCAAGTTCAACCTCTTCGTTGACCCCAAGACCGACAAAGCCTTCAAGGTCAACGTTTGGCTCGACGGCCCCGTCGCCAACGACGTATGGAAAGGCCAACTCCTCGGCACCATCGACGTGCCCGCCGGCGCCAAGGCTGGCCGCTACGTGCTCGACGTGCCCGCCGTCGACAAGCTCGACAAGAAGCACGCCATCTACCTCGTGGCCGAAGGCCCCGACGGTGTAGGCCTCTGCGGCCTCGTCGGCCTCGGGGGCAGCTCCGCCCAGACGCAAATCGCCCAGCC
>CAMWUM010000279.1 GCA_947177435.1 uncultured Muribaculaceae bacterium | reverse complement strand
CCATCTCTCAGTAAGAACTATGTTGAGAACTACCTTAGGCTGTTCAGGAGTAAAATCGAAGTACGAAGTAGCTAAGGAGGGAATCATGGACGAAATCAATGATTTTCTCCGTTTCGGCTTTTACTCCGATCCCGGAGCGTGGGATTGTTATCGTTTTCCCTTGATTGAACCTTATGAATTGATTGCAATAGATAATCCAAATGTATGGCATTGTGGAACAAGGGATGGCAATTCGACACAATGCCTGGTCACGGCTCGGCTTTCAGTTGAATATGCAGGCATAACCGACTCAATTATTTATCTGAATTATACTGAAGAGCTGAGGCCATTAGAGGAATTGCCGAGGCATAGATACGGAGATCGGGAAATGCGGCGCTTTGTAATAATTGATGTGCAGACAGACTACGTTGAATGGCATGAAACGAGGGAGGAATGGTTGGCAGCCCTCAATAATCGAGGCATCGTCAATCCGCAGGTATACCCTGTAGATAGCCTATATGATGATTTCGCAAATAATCGGCATCTCCTGTTCTATCCCCCCCAAAAAACAATAGCCCTGCAATCCCATGATTAGGGGCTGCAGGACTAATTTGATTTGATTATTTACGATTATTTGATTTTTGCTTTGATAATGCTTACGGAGTAGGCGGGGACGTCGAAGCGGATTTCGGTCGGAGTTTCTGCTTTGGCGCTGGCTTGGGTTGGGTAGACGCGGCGGGGGGCGTCGATTGAGTTTTCGTCGGCGCCGCTCGCTGAGGCCAGGCGGATAAGCTGAATGGCTTCGGCATCGGCCGTGTCTATCTGGCAGTTTGCGAGCTTGACCACGCCATCGGCGCAGCCGTCGCCGAGATTGACTATCTTTATGTACATCGTCTTGGCCTCGTCGTCGATAGTGGTAGACGCGAAAACTCCGTCGTAGGCGCTGCCTTGCAGGGTCTTGCATGCGAGGTTGAGTTGGCCGTCGAGATAGCAGAATACGCTGTCGCCGTCAACATCGACCTGCAAGTCATACCAGCGGTCGGGTTCAACGGTGAAGCGGCTCTCACGGCATAGGGTCACACGGTTGTCGTCGATTGACTGCTCAACGTTGTTGTTATTGTTGGACCATCCGCCGACATTGAACCACTGATAGTTTTTGGCATCCTTGTATCCGAACATTGCCATAAATCCCTCTAAACCTGAAATCTTCTTGGCCTGCACCTTGTAGCTGTACTTGTCGGCGCTAATCATCTCGGGGCAGACAATCATAGCGGGGCGCTCGTCGCTCGTCTGCGTGATATCGCTGGCCGTGGCGTCCCAGTTGCCGATCAGGGGCTCCCATGCCGAGAAGTCACCAAGGCTAATGGTGTCGCCAACGACTATCAACTGCGGATTGCGATAGGCAGCCGACGTGGCGTAAGTGGCCAGGCCGACGCGAACGGGAAGCGCGGCCTCCTCCTCGGCTTGCTGCGGCTTTGTAAGCTCGTATGTCCAGTTGGTCTTGACCACCTGAGTGCCGATATTGTTGGCGAAGAGCTGTTGGATATAGTAAGAGGGCGTGCCCATGGCCTTGGCTGAGTTGAAGCGTATCATGTCGGGACGCCAGCGGGCATCGTTCTCGTTTACAAAGATAGGCGCGTAGGAGTTCATCACCACCACGTCGGAGTTGTTTTCCATGCCCATCATGTACACGGCTTCGCCAAGGGCGGCGTTGAGGTTGCCGAGGTCGCCGAAATTGTTGGTCACGGCATATTCGCCCACGTACACTTTATACTTAGAGCGGTCATAGCTGTCGTACTTGTCAAAGCGGTCGGCAAACCATTTCGGGTTTCGGTAATAATGCTCGTCGACAATCTCAACCGGATAGTCGTTGCGCCACGAGGGATAGTCCGTTGACCATGACTCTACATTGCCGATGCACTGCACGTAGGGATACTTGGCCTTGATGGCGTTGTAGAATTGTATATAACGCTCGGGGTAATGGTCGCTTTGGTCGGAGTTGTCGAGCATGCTGTAGTTGTAATTCTCTTTTCCGATCTCAATGTACTTCAAGCCGAAAGGCTCAGGATGGCCATTGTCGGCGCGCATTTTGCCGTACTTGGTGGTGACATCGCCATTGGCGTATTCGATGGCATCGAGGCATTCGTCAATCCATTCGCCAATCTGGTCGTAAGGCGTGCAGCCGCCGTGCCAGATGCCGACGTTTACCACGTACAGCGGCTCGGCGCCGAGGTCCTCGGCCAGCTGCAGGTATTCGTGAAAACCGATACCGTCGCTGGTGCGGTATCCCCAGTTGACGTTGAGGTGTCCTTCGCGCTCCTCGATGGGGCCGATGGTGCGCTTCCACCTGAACGCGTTGTCGGGGCTATCCTGGCCCTCGACGAAGCAGCCGCCGGGAAAGCGCATGAAACTCGGATTCATATCGGCGAGCATCTGCGCCAAGTCGGGGCGCATGCCGTTGTCGCGGTTCTTGAATGTGGGCGGGAAGAGGCTGACCACGTCGAGCTGAAACTCGCCCGCCTTATCGGCAGTAAGCGTGAACTCTGCCTTGGGGTCGTCGCCCGTAGCGACGATTGTGGCTGTATATTTCTTCCAATCCTTAGACAGCGAAACGTTTACCTTAGCCTCGCCAAGCGGTTGGCCGGCGGATGTCTGCAGGCGAGCGGTGAACGTGCCCTTGTATTTTTTGCCGCTCTTGGCCCAGAACGAAAGTTTGTACTCGCGGCCCTGCACGGCATTTATGCCCCAGAACCCCTCGTTACGGACGCCGTCGCCAGGGCGAGCGACGGTGACACTCAGCGCGTTGTGCTGCACGTCGTTGAGCAGTCCATCCTGCACGAGCGCCATCTGCGCATCGCCTACGGCATGCCAGTTGCAGGGTGTGGTATCGTCCTCAAACGACCGGTTGCGTATCAATTCGGCATACAGTCCGCCATCGGCCGCATGGTTGATGTCCTCAAAAAAAATGCCGTAATGTGTGGGGCTCACCATCGGCCCCCTGTCAGCGGCGTCAATCTCGATGACAACCTGCGCA
>CAMWUM010000278.1 GCA_947177435.1 uncultured Muribaculaceae bacterium | reverse complement strand
TGAAGTCGGCATAAGCCTTGTTCATGCGTGCGAGCAGGTCCTTGTCCTGCAAGATTTCCTGCAGACGCTCTGAAGAGAGCTGCTGGAGCAACATCACGGGGTTTTCGCCCGTAGAGCGCCAAAGATCGGGGTTGAGTTCGCGGAAGAGCGACTTGCCTTCGCTGCTCCACACCCACCAGAGGTTGCGGGCCATCTCGTCCAGAGGCTTCAGCTCGGTCGGGAGTTCGGCCTTAACAGTAATGTCGCGCCATACGGGGGCATTAGTGTTGCTTACAGGGAGTTTCATAAGTTGTGTATTTTTAGTTTACTGTTATCAATTGTTTTGTCGGGCGGCGCAGTTGGCCAGGGCCACAGCGAACGCCTTGTCGTAATACTGCATGAAGCAGGCCCACGAGGCCGCGGCGGCGGTGGCCATAGCGGCCTTGCCTATCGCCTGGAGCTCGGCGGCGGGTGCGTCGGCCAGGGTCTTGAGGTCGCGGGCGATGGCCTCTTTCACGTCGTCGTAGTCGAAGTCGCCGCGATGCTCGACGCGCACTCCGCAGGCCTTGAAGCTGTTGTCGAAGGTCGACAGCGCCCATTGGCCGAAGCCCGAGAGCGACGTGGTGACCGTGGGCACGCCGAAAGCCACGCTTTCGAGCGGAGTGTAGCCCCAAGGCTCGTAGTATGACGGGAACACGGTGGCGTCGAGGCCGGGGAGCAGTTCGTAATATTTCATGTCGAACACTCCGTCGGTGCCGTTGAGATAGCAGGGCACGTAAATCATTGTCACGCGGCTGTCCTGCTCGTTGGCAAATCCGATGCCGCGAATGCGGCACAGGATGGGGTCCTCCCAGGGGTTATGCACATCGTGCGAATTGATGGGCTCGTCCACCCTCTCGCAGCAGCCCTGCTCGAGGTTGTCAACCACCTTGGTGCGCGGACCTTTCACCCAAGCGGGCACCATCACGAAGGCCAGGATGCGGCGCTTCGGATCGATGTCGCCCAGACGGGCCATGGCGTCGAGGTAGAGGTCGATGCCCTTGTTGCGGTATTCGCAGCGGCCCGAGGTGGCCACGATGAACGTGTTGTCATCGTACTGGCGCCCGGTGATGGCCGAGGCCACCTCCATCATGCGCTTGCGGGCTGCCTGGCGAGCTGCCTTGTATTTAATCTTGCCGGGCACGAAGTCCTGCTCAAATCCGTTGGGAGTCACCACGTCGGGCTTGCGGCCAAGCAGCTGCTCGCACTCGCGGGCCGTGACGTCGCTCACCGTGGTGAAGCAGTCAGCCTGCCAGGCTGCAGCCTTCTCGAGCGAGTGCTTCGACTCCATGTTGAGCTCACGGGCCATCTGGTCGCCGTCGTATGCGTGCAGGTAATCGTAAAGGGGCTTACCGTTGCCGCAGATACTGCGGCCGATGCAGGTGGCGTGGGTGGTGAACACTGTTGCCATCTGAGGCAGCACATCCTTAATATATAGGAGGCCCATGCCGGTAGTCCACTCGTTGAAGTGGGCGATCATACGACGACCCTTGTCGATGCCGAAGTGCTTGGCCAGGCTCTCTATCACCACAGCTGCGGCGTGCGAGAAGGCGCAGGCCTCGTCGTAATCGCCGTACGCGTGGAGAGAGTCAACGCCATAGAGCTCCCACATGCGGCCGTACATTTCATTATTGGCGGCGTACATGCCTCCGAAGCTAACGAGTATGGCGATGGGCTTGCCGGGGACGTCCCAGCGGCCAACGCGCACGCTTACGCCATAAGGCAGCGACAATTGCGAAAGCCACGGACGCAACAGCGTCTTGGATTCGATGAAGTAAGGCGAAGGAGTAGCGTCAGACCACACGTCCGGACCGATAAAAATCACCTTGTCCTTGTGCTGCTGTTGCAGGGTCTTAGCCTTGGTGGACAGCACAGTGTAAATACCGCCTACCTTGTTGCAAACCTCCCAGCTTGTCTCGACCAATAGGTCAAAATCCAGGATCGAATTATCCATATAATTGTCTACAATTTCGATTTCAGAGCGCAAAGTTAGTAATTTTCCGCGAAATATCCAACCCGCCCACCAACAATTTGCGCTCCTTAACCCCTCCTACCCCGCTTTTCGCTAATTCAAACGCAAAAATTTTCTTCAATTGCAAACTTTTTTGACAGAATTGGCGTTTTATAAATAAGGATTGTTACATCCCTGAACTCAAACCATTAAAACTCAATGCCATGGATAAGAAAATAATACCCGATTCCGAACTGATCATAAACCCTGACGGCAGCGTGTTTCACCTGCACCTACTGCCCGAGCAGCTTGCCGACCGCATCATGCTGGTAGGCGACCCCGGTCGCGTCGACATGGTGGCAAGTTTCTTTGACACTAAGACTTTCGAAGTACAGTCACGCGAGTTCCGCACAATCGGCGGCACTTACAAGGGCGAACCCATCATGTGCCTAAGCCATGGCATCGGCCCCGACAACATCGACATCGTAATCACCGAGCTCGACGCCCTGGCCAACGTCGATTTCAAGACCCGCGAGGTAAAGGACAAGCGCCGCGTACTCACTATGGTGCGCATGGGCACCTCGGGAGCCTTGCAGCCCGAACTCACCATCGGCACTCCCGTAATCGCCGAGAAAGCCATCGGATTTGACGGAGTGCTCAACTATTACGCGGGCCGTAACGAGGTGGCCGACCTCGACTTTGAAAACGCCCTGTGCGAGCACACTGGCTGGAATCCTCTGTGGGCGCGCCCCTACGTGGTGAACGCCGACGAGGAATTGGTCAACCGCATCGGCCGGGACGACATGGTGCGCGGCAACACCATCTCTGCCGTAGGCTTCTACGGTCCGCAGGGCCGCGAAGTTCGCCTGCCGCTGGCCAATCCCGACCTCAACCGCCGCATCGAAAGCTTCGAACACAAGGGCCGCAAGGTCACCAACTACGAGATGGAGAGCGCCCCGCTCCAAGGCATGGGCCGACTGATGGGCCACAAGTGCATGACCGTCTGCCAGATCATCGCCAACCGCTACAACGGCAACTCCAACCCCAACTACAAGAG
>CAMWUM010000277.1 GCA_947177435.1 uncultured Muribaculaceae bacterium | reverse complement strand
GAGATGGCCTGAGTGCCTACCTGCTCGTTGATGCGGGTGATGAGAGCGGTGAGGTTGTACGTCAGCTCGTTTTTTAGTGGAGCGGAACTCAGGCACACGTGCAGAGTGTCGCCGTCAACCCACCGGCGGGTAGTGTAACGGTTGATGGCCGGCCCCACCACATCCTGCCACACGTAGCACGCGCGCTGGCGGGCGTACTCGTCGGCGCGGCCTGTGCGGTCAATTGCCATTTGTATGATCTGGCCCACCGACAGGGCGTCCTGCTTCTTCATAGGCTCTGGAATTGACCGTGGCTCACGCTCCACATGGCGCAATGCTCGCCCGTGTGGCCGAGTATCTCGTCCAGGTGCTTGCGGTTGGTGTCGGTGATGAAGATTTGCCCGAAGGTGGGACGCGCCACGATGGACATAATGCGCTCGACACGGCTGGCGTCGAGCTTGTCGAAGATATCGTCGAGCAGCAGCAGCGGCGACAGTCGTGTGGCTTGGCGCAGGAAGTCGTACTGGGCCAGGCGCAGGGCCACGGTGTAGGTCTTGGCCTGCCCCTGCGAGGCAGCGCGGCGCACAGGCATCCCGCAAATCTGCATTTCGATGTCGTCGCGGTGAGGGCCGGCGGTGGTGAAGCGCATGGCCGCGTCGCGGGCCCGGCGCTCAGCCATCAAGTCACAAAGGCGCACTGCCGGATCGGCCAGGTGCGACGAGTAGGCAAGCGACGGAGTCTCGCCCTCGCCTGCGATGGCGTGGTAATAGTCGGCAAAGATGTCCGACAGACGGGCCACCCACTGGCGGCGCGCGCTGCAGATGTAGTCGGCCGATGCCTCCATGGCCATCTCCACAGCCAGGTAGAGGTTGGCGTCGGCCACACCGTCGCGCAGCATGCGGTTGCGCTGCTCGAGCGAGCGGCCGTAGCGTATTAGGGCGTCGAGATAGCGGGCATCGGTCTGCGAGATCACCATGTCCATCAGCCGGCGGCGCTCTTCGCCGGCGCCGGTCACCAGGGCCATGTCGGCCGGCGAGGCGAGCACCAGCGGAAACAGGCCGATGTGCTCGCTCAGGCGCTGGTACTCCTTGCCCGAGCGCTTGAGCGACTTGCGGCGGCCTCGGCGCAGCGCGGCCAGAAGCTCCTCGTCGGCCCCGTGGCGCACGTACCGCCCCTGGAGCATGGCGAAGTCCTCGCCTTGGCGCATGACCATTGCGTCGGGCATTCCGGTGAAACTCTTGCAGAAACTCAGGAAATAGATGGCGTCGAGCAGGTTGCTCTTGCCCATGCCGTTGTCACCCAGCAGGCAATTTACCTTGTCAGAAAACTCGAGGCTTGCCTGCTGGATATTTTTAAAATTCGTAAGGGTAAGCGACTTCAGGATCATCGGTTGAAGATCTCGTTGAAGTACAGGAGTTGGTAGAGGATTGAGTTGCGCCAGTATTCGCGCGAATGGTTGCCGGGGCGGCTGATGAAGTCGTGCGGAATCTTGGCGTCGAGCAGGGCGTTGTGTAGGTTGACGTTGACCTCGTAGAAGAAGTCGTCAACGCCGCAGTCGAAGATGATGTTGGGGGCGCCGGGCTTGACGGTGGGCACAAGGTTGATTACCGCGTGCTCATCCCATACCTTCTGGTTCTCAGCCTCGGGGCCAAGCCATTTGGCCATCTTCCAGTTTTTGGGGAATGGGCGGATATCAACGCCACCACTGGTGCTTCCTCCGGTGCCGAACATATCGGGATGGCGCATCGCGAGCCAGAGTCCGCCCTGGCCGCCCATGCTCAGGCCGGTGATGGCGCGCTTGGCAGCCTGCGGGATGGTGGGATAGTTGGCGTCGATATAGGGCACCAGCTCGGTGGTTATGAACGATTCCATCTTCATCTCAGGCACGGCGGGCGAATCCCAGTACCAGCTGTCGCGGCCGTCGGGCATCACCATCACCATGCCGTACAGGTCGGAGAGTTCGGCCAGGCGGGGCTGGATTATGTTGTACCAGTCGTTGTGGCAGCCGCTGTATCCGTTGAGCAGGTATACAGTGGGGTACGCCTCCTGCCCGGTGGTGGGCGTGATTACGATGGCGTTGACAGGCGCGTCAGGCACCAGCTTGGTGTTGAGGGCTATGGTGTCTACCTTGGCCGCCGAGCAGCAGAGGGCGACGAAGGCCATTGCTAATGCTAAAAGTTTTTTCATGAGATACAGATGGGGTTAGTTTGGCGCAAAGATAGCGAAAAGTTTGGAGAAAACACAAAAAGCCCGCCTCCATTTTACGGGCGGCGGGCTTTTTGCGAGGTGTGCGGCAGCGCTTACTTCTTGTTGCGGTTGCCGTAGCGGCTCATGAACTTGTCGACGCGGCCTGCGGTATCGACGAGCTTCTGCTTGCCGGTGAAGAACGGGTGCGAAGAGCTGGTGATTTCGAGCTTCACCAGGGGATACTTCTTGCCGTCAACTTCGATTTCCTCGCGGGTTGCGACAGTTGAGCGAGTGATGAAGATTTCGTCGTTCGACATGTCCTTGAACACCACTTCGCGGTAGTTTGAGGGATGAATACCTTCTTTCATTTTTATAGAGCTCTAAAAAGTTTACGAATTGATTTTTCCGGCGCTGGTAAGGTGCCTTCAATCGCAATGGCCTGCAAAGTTACAAATTTTTCCCGACTCCACAAAGTTTTTCCTCTTTTTCCCGAAAAAAACTTATTAACGCCCGCGAGATTACGCCATCATATCTGCCACATTATCCCTATTGCAATCAAGAAGGATACGTTCCACATCTTTTTTCAATATTGGAATGTGACGTTTTACCAACCCCCAGAGAAATTCGTTTTCCACTTTTTCATACGAATGTATTACCCTGTTACGGGTCTGTACAATTGCCCTTGCGTTAGGCAAGCAGAAATCGGGTTCTATCTTCAGGATGCGATTGATAGCCTCGCCCATTATCTCGACCGAACGCTCCACCGCCCGTATCATCAAGCGGTCATTGGCAAAGACATCAAAGAGATTGGGATAATCTACGAAAAACAGCTCCACGTCATCACACGCCAACCGCACATCTTCAAGATATTTCAGAATTCTTTCATCCATATATCAC
>CAMWUM010000276.1 GCA_947177435.1 uncultured Muribaculaceae bacterium | reverse complement strand
GCCTCCAGGTACGCTTCGCCGACTACAATGCTTAATTCAATTCATAATTCATAATCCCAATTGCTAATTATGAATTACGACCAAGGCGCGCCCCGCAGCAGGCGCGCCTTGGTCGTTAAAAGCCAATTTGCTGGAGAGTGGCTGGGTTGTCGTAGAATGAGGGAGAGAGGAGGTCTCGTAGGGTGGCTTTGGGGTGCTCTTCGGCGTAGCGGTGGACGAGGGTGTAACCTACGTAGCGGCCAGCACGACCGGGAGCGGCACCGTTGAGCAGCGGTGAAGAGGCCCCACCGGCGAAGAGGCGGTTGATGAGGTCAGGGTCGGTATCGTAAAGCATACGGCGCTGGGCCATCTCGGTTTTGATGTCGGGGAGGGCGGCTTCGAGTTCGGCAAGCGTTTCGGAGGTATAGCCCAGAGCATCTGCGAGTTTCGCATCAGGGACGAGACGCATGCGGGCTTCTACGAGGGCGCCCTCGTAAAGGAGGTTGTTGAGCACTGTGGGCGCATCTTTTGTGGTGAACTCGCCGGCGGTTGACGCCGCCAGCGCAGAGGCTACGTCATAAGGCATGTATTTTGGATCTTTCTCGGCCTGGCGCCACGTGGCCATGTGCGCATAACTCTCGTGCTCAGGGCCTAAGTAATGGTTGAGGGCAATGAGCATCACCGAATCTATGGGGACAACAGGGTACGGCTTGCCCCACACCACCGAGGCGAAGCGCATGCCGTCGACCGGCAGCGAATCTGCCTTGGCTCGGCAGACTATATGGCCAAGCGAAGCCTCAAAGGCGCCGAGCGAGGGAAAAGCGGCGTCAACTTGCGGTTGGAACATCGTCACCTCATCTGAACGACTCCACCACTCCAACTCAGGGTCTTGCGGGTCAGGATAACCGAGCACGGAAAAAAAGGCGTCAACCTCAGGCCTATAATTATCGATAAGTTGTTGTCGGGCAACAGAGTCGAGATCGGCATAACCTTGAAGAGCGAGGTCGAGACGAATCACCGGCACAGGCTCGGCCGCATCATTTTTGGTGCAGGCGCATACGACGGCCAACATTGCGGCCCACGAAAAAATCCATATCTTTTTCATGCCGCAAATTTAACGCTTTTTTCGAAGTCAACGACCGCTTTTCTCATAATAATTCATTAATTTTGCGCATGAAAAAAGCAATAATATTGACAGTGGCATGTGCAGCGGGACTGTTTGCCACGGCACGCAGCCTTGAACTGCGTTATGACAAGCCTGCCGAGCACTTCGAGGAGGCGCTCGTAATTGGCAACGGCAACATCGGCGCCATCGTATACGGAGGCATAGGCCAGGAACGCATATCACTCAACGACATCACTCTATGGACCGGAGGGCCCGAGGGCGAGCCATATTCCCCTGAAGCCTACAAGTCAGTGCCCGCCGTGCGCCAGGCCCTTTTCGCCGAACAGTACGCGCTGGCCGACTCACTGCAGTACGACCTGCAGGGCCACTATGCGCAAAACTACCAGCCGCTCGGCACATTATACATTGATTATGAACTCGATGGTGAGCCTGTCAACTACCAGCGCACACTTGACATCGAGCAGGCGGTGGCAGGAAAGGGATACACAATTGACGGCAAGCCCTATCACACATCCTATTTCGCCTCAGCCCCCGACTCGGTGATTGTAATACGCATCGACAACGGCAAGCCAACCAATATGCGCCTGCGTCTCGACTCGCAGATTCCCCACTCCACCTCCAGCCAAGGTGACGAGATAACCACAACCGGCCAGACGGCAGGCCACTCGCTGCCCAATTATGTTGCCGGCATGGAAAGCTTTGTCTACGACCCAGCCAAAGGCGTGAAGTTCCGTACGCTCGTCAAGGCCATACCCGACCAGGGCCGCTGCACGGCACAGCCTGACGGCTCGCTCAGCATCGAGGGCGCCAAGGGAGTGACGATACTCGTAACCAACGCCACGAGTTTCAACGGATTCGACCACGACCCCGTGGCCGACGGCCGCGATTATATGGGATTGGCGCGCAACCGCATAGACACAGCCAGTCAAAAGCCTCTAACTGAAATCTTTACAGACCATGTGAAGGATTACCAGCGCCTATTCTCCACCGTATCAATCGATCTGGGCCAGACGCCTGACAGCATCGCCAGCCTGCCCACCGACCAGCAGTTGCTGCGATATGCCGACCTCGGCGAGGCCAACCCGGACCTGGAAGAACTATACTTCCAGTACGGCCGTTACTTGTTAATCTCCTGCTCACGCACCCCGGGCGTACCTGCCAACCTGCAAGGACTCTGGAACGAGCAGATGCTGCCGCCATGGAGCTGCAATTACACTGTAAACATCAACGTTGAAGAAAATTACTGGCCCGCTGAAGTGACCGGTCTTGGCGAACTCCACGCCCTCACCATGCTCCCATGGATCGATGCCGTGGCCTCGACCGGCGCCACCTCGGCCAAGGCATATTACGGCGTGGACCGCGGCTGGAGCTGCGGCCACAACTCCGACATCTGGGCAATGAGTTGCCCCGTGGGCCTGCACGGCGGCCATCCCATGTGGGCCTGCTGGAATATGGGCGGAGCCTGGCTCTCGTCGCACATCTGGGAGCATTACCTGTTCAACGGCGACCTGGCCGAGCTCGAGCGCCACTATCCCACGCTCAAAGGCGCCGCCGAGTTTTGCTTAGGCTGGCTCGTTGAGCATGACGGCGAACTGCTGACAGCACCATCCACATCTCCTGAAAACCAGTACGTGCTGCCCTCAGGCTACCATGGCGCCACCCTCTACGGCGCGGCCTCCGACCTGGCCATGGTGCGTCAGTGCCTGTCCGATGCACGCGACGCCGCCGCCGCACTTGGTGTCGACGCTGAATTCCAGGCCGAAGCCGCCGATGCCCTTGCTCGCCTCGCTCCCTATAAAATCGGCAAGAATGGCGCCCTGCAAGAGTGGCACCACGACTGGGCTGACGACGACCCGCACCACCGCCACCAGTCGCATCTCTACGGCCTCTACCCCGGCCGCCACATCTCGCCCGCATCTGCGCCGGCCCTCGCCCCAGCCGCAGCAAAAACCCATGAAATAACAGGGT
>CAMWUM010000275.1 GCA_947177435.1 uncultured Muribaculaceae bacterium | reverse complement strand
GTCGTCAGCCTTGGCCTTGGGCTTGGGGGCGGGGAGGCCCGACTCGTCGCCGGCCTTCATGGCCTCCATGATCTTCTTTTCGAGTTCTTCGGCCAGTTCGGGGTTGTCTTGGATGATGCGCTTGGCGGCGTCGCGGCCCTGGGCGAGCTTGGTGTCGTTGTAGCTGAACCACGAACCGCTCTTCTTGATTACGTCGTAGTCGACGCCGAGGTCGAGGATTTCGCCTGCCCGGGATATGCCCTCGCCGAACATGATGTCGAACTCTGCGCGCTTGAACGGGGGCGCCACCTTGTTCTTGACCACCTTGATGTAGGCGCGCTTGCCGAGCACGTCGTCGCCGTCCTTGATGGGATTGCGTGAGCGGATGTCGATGCGCACCGAGGCGTAGAACTTCAGGGCGTTGCCGCCGGTGGTGGTTTCGGCCGGGCCGAACATCACGCCGATCTTCTCGCGCAGCTGGTTGATGAAGATGCAGGTGGTGTTGGTGCGGGCGATTACGCCGGTGAGCTTGCGCATGGCCTGGCTCATCAGGCGTGCCTGCAGGCCCATGTTGCGGTCGCCCATCTCGCCGTCTATTTCGTTCTTGGGGGTGAGGGCGGCCACAGAGTCGATAACGATGATGTCAACGGCTGCCGAGCGGATGAGCTGCTCAGCGATTTCGAGGGCCTGCTCGCCGTTGTCGGGCTGCGAGATGAGGAGTGCGTTGACGTTTACGCCGAGTTTCTGGTCATAGAAGCGGTCAAAGGCGTGCTCTGCGTCGATGATGGCTGCGATGCCGCCTGCCTTCTGCGCCTGGGCGATGGCATGGATGGCCAGCGTGGTCTTGCCCGACGACTCGGGGCCGTAAATCTCGATGATGCGGCCCTTGGGGTATCCGCCCACGCCCAGGGCGTAGTTGAGGCTGATTGAGCCGGAGGGGATTACGTCGACTTGCTCGATCACTTCGTCGCCGAGCTTCATGACGGCGCCGCGGCCGTATGACTTTTCGATTTTGCCAAGTGCCTGGTTGAGGGCTTCGAGCTTGGCGTTCTTGTCAGAGGGGGCCTCTGCCTTTGCGGCCTTCTTCGTGGCTTTCTTGGGTTTTTCTTGTTTTTCCATATCTGATGTCATTTTTTGTCTTGATGATAAGTTTGATGATTACGCTGCAAAGTTACGACTGATGGTGTGCAACGTTGCAGTGCAGGTCTGCAAACTTATGTTAAATCGCCAAATCATCAAACCTTTTTTGCCCGACAGGTGTTATAACTATACAAAGCAAAAAGGACTTTTTCCATTGCAAGAAATGTGATAATGATTGGTTTATTAACTTATTAGGAGATGCCGGGAGGCATCTCCTAATTTGGTTTTAGATGGCGTCGTCCTCGACGTTTTCGAGCGCGTCCTTGACGGGCTCGGCGGGAGCGTCGCTGGTGGCGGCCTCCAGCTTCTTCATAATCGAGAAGATGAAGAGGGCAGACAGGGCGCAAAGGCTGATAAGGATGAGCCATACTGTCCATACAGGGATTCTGCCCCAGAGGTACATGGGGATGGATACCAGGTAGTTGCCCACGGCTGTAGCGGCAAACCATCCGCCCATCATCATGCCCTTGTACTTGGGAGGGGCCACTTTCGATACGAACGAAATGCCCATCGGCGAGAGCAGCAGCTCGGCCAGGGTGAGCAGCAGATAGGTGGAGATGAGCCAGTTAGAAGTTACGGCTCCATTGTTGAACACGATGCTGAGTGAACCGAAAATCATGACGAGGTAAGCAAGGCTCGACTTAATCATGCCGTATCCGATTTTGCGGGGAGCAGAGGGCTCCTTGCCTTTGCGTGCGAGCCAGGAGAAGAAGGCCATTGAGAATGGCGTGAGGGCCACGACGAAGAACGGGTTGAACTGCTGATAGGCTGCAGGATCGATGCCGGTGAGCGTGGCGGGCGTTTTGTCGAAGTATAGCCATGCAACGAGGCCCATGAGGCCGCAGAATATCAGGGCTGAGATTACGCGGGTGCTAGTCTTCTTGCTTTGGAATATTGAGAAGAGGGCGTAGACCGCAGCGGCAATCGCAGCCAGAGCGCCTACGTTGAATCCTATGCGAGTCCACGAACTTGAGTCTGTCGAAGTACAACTCTTGGCGAATTCGGTGAGAGCCTGTCCGTTTTGATGGAATACCATCCAGAAGAAGATTACAACAGCAAATACGAGGAGCAGAGCCACGATACGTTGCTTGGTCTGTTCGGGGGTAAGTTCGGGTGCCTTCTCGACCTGTGCGGTTTTAGTGCCGACTGTTGTGGCCTTGGTGTCGATGATGTGGGCATAGGTGCGTCGGCCGAGAATGTAGATCAAGAAACTAATCACGAGCGAGCCGCAGGCCAGGGCAAAGGCATAGGTGCAGCCGGTTGAGAATGCTGAGTTGTAGGCCAATGCGAAGTCCTGTAAGTTGAGAGCCTGAGCCCCGAGAGCGTCCATGTAGCCTTGGCACTGGTGAGCGAAGTCTGTGAGGTAATTGGAGAGGAACTCACTAAGGTTGCCACCTTCAGCCATGCCTTTGTCGATGGCGAAGTCGGTCATGTTCTTTAATTCCTTAGCATTGTCGGGCATATTGGTAAAGCCCTGGGTATTAAGGCACCAGTTGCTGACTGTGGCGGCCATGGGGTTGTCGGTTACAAAACCGGCACCTTTCAGGCTGAGATTT
This sequence comes from uncultured Muribaculaceae bacterium, assembly GCA_947177435.1. Classification (GTDB taxonomy): domain Bacteria; phylum Bacteroidota; class Bacteroidia; order Bacteroidales; family Muribaculaceae; genus CAG-873. The sequence continues at coordinate 411 of CAMWUM010000275.1, read as the reverse complement.
TTAAGTGCGATTGCCACGCCGGGGGCAAACATTGAGCCAAGGTTGATGGCCATGTAGAAGAGTGAGAATGCGTTGTCACGACTGGCAGCGTACTGTTTGTTGTTGTAAAGGTCTCCGACCATTACTTGTAGATTGCCCTTGAACAAGCCCGTGCCAGCTGAAATTAGCAGTAGGGCCGCCAGCATTATCATCAGCGACGAGTTGGCGCGTACGGGAGTTGGAGCCGACATTAGGGCGTAGCCGACAAACATCACAGCGATGCCGCTGAGAACGCACTTGTTGAAGTTCCATTTGTCAGCGACCCAGCCGCCGATGAGAGGCATGAAATAAACGAGCGCTAAAAAGATTGAGTAAATCTGGCCTGTCCATACAGACGATAAGCCAAATTTCGCCTGTAGATAAAACAGGAAG
>CAMWUM010000274.1 GCA_947177435.1 uncultured Muribaculaceae bacterium | reverse complement strand
CTGCTGGCGCACCGACTCCTCGTGGATGGCCGAGAGGACGGCGCGCATGAACTCGTCGCTCATGCCCATCTCCACGCCCTGCGCGGCGCGCGAGCTGATGAGCGAGTCGTAGCGGTCGGTCTGCAGGATGGGCATATGGCGCTCCTTCTTGTATTGGCCGATCTCGCGGCACACGGCCATGCGCTTGGCCAGCATCTCGACCAGTTCGCGGTCGATGCCGTCGATTTCGTCGCGCAGCGTGCTCAGGCTCTCGGTGGCGTCGGTTCCTCGGCGCGCCACCAGGCCGGCCACGAGCTGGACCAGAGCGTCGGGGGTCAGTTGCTGCGCCTTGTCGCTTAGGGCCTGGTCGGGGCAGCAGTGGCTCTCGATGATCAGGCCGTCAAAACCCATTTCGATGGCCTGGCGCGCCAGGGCGGGCACCAGGTCGCGCTTGCCCGCTATGTGGCTTGGGTCGCAGATGATGGGCAGGGAGGGGTAGCGGCGGTGGAGTTCGAAGGGTATGCGCCACTCGGGTATGTTGCGGTATAGGTGGGCGCCGTAGGCGCTGAATCCGCGGTGGATGGCGCCGAGGCGGCGGATGCCGGCATTGTAGATGCGCTGCAGGGCGCCAATCCAGAGTTCGAGGTCGGGGTTGACGGGATTTTTGACCAGCACGGGGCCGGAGAAACCTGTCTCGCGCAGGGCGTCGGCCACTTCCTGTACTGCAAACGGATTGGCCGAAGTGCGGGCGCCTATCCACAGGATGTCCACTCCGGCCTCGACGGCGGCAAGCGTGTGGGCGCGCGTGGCCACCTCGGTGGCCACGGCCATCCCTGTCAGAGCCTTGGCTTTGATGAGCCAGGGGAGGCCGACGGCGCCTACGCCTTCAAATCCGCCGGGTTTGGTGCGCGGCTTCCAGATGCCGGCCCTGAGCACGGGGATGCCGGCGGCGGCCAGCGGCATGGCTGTGGCCAGCACTTGCTCTTCGCTCTCGGCGCTGCACGGGCCTGAGATGATAAGGGGATGAGGAGTCTCTTTGCCGTTGATGGCAATGGGGAGTAAGTCGTTCATAGGGATTGGGGACTTATGGGAGCATGTCACGTGTGGGGCATCCGTAGAGGCCGAGGGGAATGCGCACCTTTTTGAGGGCGGAGAGAGTGTAGACGGGTCGCTCGGTGTCGGCGGGGAACGGCAGGCCGTTGATGTCTTGGAAATACAGCAGGCAGGCGTCATGCCACCACTGCGCGTCGTGGGTCTGTATCTTCAATTTGTCTTGGACGGCGGCAAAGCGCTCGGGGTCGACGTAGGGTTGGGCAGCGTCCCACGTCTTTTGGAATCCGCGGGCCTGCTGCACTCCGAGGTCGAAACGATGGCATAGTTCTTCCCATACGGTGCGGTCGGTGGGGAGAGAGTCGGTCCAAGCCGGATGGTGGAACCACAGCAGGTACTCCATCGGGCATTCATTCTCGTAGAGCGAGGCGAGCGGCTCGGCGTACTGGGCAGTCGCGCCCGAGCCGGTGGCCACGGTGCGGTCAAAGCCAAGTCCGGCGGAGTCGGCCTTGTGGTAATACATGGGCGTCCAGTCGAGGCGTATGCCGGGCACGTAGTACCAGGGCTCGGGGCCGTAATGGTGGTTGCCGGCGAACGTATGGTGCAGCCCGAGGGGCATCATATAGTTGACGCAGGCTTCGCGGCTGTCGAGCATCATCTGCTTGACGGGCTCGACAAAGGCGGGGTCGGACGAGAATGTGAGCCGCAGCCATTCGTCGGCAATCTGCTCTGACGAGAGAGAGGGGTCCCATGCCAGGCGGCCGAAGGCGTACCAGTTGGCCTGCGCGAAGTCGTGGCCGCACCAGTTGGCATCGTCGCCTATGTTGGCCACGCCGGCTATTGCCGTCGGGCCCTTGCCTCGGGGCTTGGCGGTGATGGCGGTTACGGTGCCCACGTCGCGGTAGGTCTGCTGGTCGAGGCATTCCTTGAAGAGCGGAGCGAGGAAGACCAAGTGGTTGGAATGGCCGAGGTATTCCTGCGTGATCTGGAACTCAATCATCTGGGCCGTGCGTGGCATGGCGCCGAACAGCGGGCTGAACGGCTCGCGGGGCTGGAAGTCAACGGGGCCGTTCTTGATCTGGATTATCACATTGTCGCGAAACTCGCCGTCCAGTGGCACGAACTCGTCGTAGGCCTGCATGGCGCGGTCGGGGCTCGAGGGCTTGTACACGAAGGCTCGCCACATGATGGTGCCGCCGTAAGGCGCGATGGCGTCGGCCAGCATGTTGGCGCCCTGGCTGTGGCTGCGGTCGTAGTCGCCGGGGCCAGGCTCTCCCTCGCTGTTGGCCTTTACGAGGAAGCCGCCGAAGTCGGGGATTAGTCGGTAGATCTCAGCAGCCTTGTTCTTCCACCAAGCTTGCACGGCAGGGTCGAGCGGGTCGGCTGTGGGCAGTCCGCCGAGTGCCTTGGGCGAGGCGAAGTTGACCGACAGGAACACCTGCACGCCGTAAGGCCTCAGCTCGTCGGCAATGGCCTTGACCTTGACGAGATTGTCGCTGGCGAGGGTAGCGGGCTTGGCGTTGACGTTGTTGAGCACGGCGGCATTGATGCCCACCGATGCGCAGGCTCGCGCGTATTCTTTGTATATAGGAGAAACGGAGTCGGGCAGCTCGTCCCATTTCCAGATGGACTGGCCGGCGTATCCGCGCTCGACTGTGCCGTCTGGGTTATCCCAGTGGTTGAGCACTCGCAGGCCGTATGCCGGGCTTTCGCTTACGCTGCGGTAGTCTTGGCCGAGCTGGTGGCGGCGGATTAGTCCGTATGCGCCGTAGAGAATGCCGATGGCGTCGGGTGCCTTGATGGTGGCGTTGCCGTCGGCGTCGCATTCGATGGCGTACGAACCGGGCGCTGCCTTTTTATCTTTCTTCACCACAAGGCGCGTCGTGCCGGGGATGCCGGCGCGCTGGAGCTCGTCGATTGCGATTGCGATGGTGGGATTGGAGGCTTTGGCGCCGGTTACCGAGATCGGAGAGTATGTGCCGTGGTGCATCCCTGCATTGTCGGCATGACGGAACCATAGCGAGTGGCCGTCCTCAGCCGCGGCGGGTATGCACAGCAG
>CAMWUM010000273.1 GCA_947177435.1 uncultured Muribaculaceae bacterium | reverse complement strand
GACAGATTTGTGTTCGAAGGCTTCCTGCCTCAGAAAAAGGGACGGCAGAGCCGCTTCGACGCGCTTGCCGCTGACGAGCGCACGTTCGTCATCTACGAGTCGCCGCTGCGCCTTGTCAAGACTCTTGAACAACTAGCCGCATCCTGCGGCCCCGACCGCCCCGCCTCAGTATCACGGGAGATATCGAAACTGCATGATTCCACTCATCGCGGCACGCTCCAAGAACTCTTTAACTACTTTTCGCAGAACAATCCGCGCGGCGAAATCGTTATAGTTGTAGGCGGTAAACCCACCGCTGAAAAAAAGAAGCATGTAAACAAATACAAGACAACTGACGATGAAGAGTAAATTCGCTTTTATTCTGGCCGCAAGCGCAATGCTTGCATCCTGCTCCGGCGCTGACAAGTCGGACCGTTCAAACGCCGATTCGGCCCTCAACGACGCAAGCCGCCAAGAACTGATCGAGGCCATCAATGAGCGTGACCAACTGCTGGCTCTCGTTAATGAAATCAACTCCGCAACTGCCGAAATCAAAAATATGGAGCAGATTGTGTCGATCAATGCAGCTGGGGCTGAGATGAGCGAGGACACACAACTCACCAGCGACATGCAGGCTATCAGGGATGCCCTCGAGCAGCGTCGTAAGAAAATCGAAGACCTTGAGCGTAAACTGAAAACATCGAATTCCAACAATACAAGCTTGCTCGCCACCATTGACGGCCTCAAGTCGCAACTTGCCTCTCAGGCCGCGCAGATTAGCGACCTCAGCACTCGCCTTGGCGCCGCAGAAGAGCAGATCGCTGCTCTCGACCAGACCGTGGCCCTCCTCACCGACTCAGTGCAAACCGTGACCGGCCAGCGCGACGCCGCCCAACAAGAGGCATATGAGCAAGAGCAACTTGCCAACGCTTGCTACTACGTAGTGGCCACCCGCCAGGAACTTAAGAACCATAACATCATCGAGGGCGGCGGCTTCCTGAAAAAGACCAAGGTAATGGACGGCGATTTCGACAAGTCGTTCTTTATCACTCGCGATAAGCGCACGCTCACTCAGATACCCCTGCACTCCACCAAGGCTAAGGTGCTCACCTCGTACCAGCCCGAAGACTCCTACGAGATCGTTGATATCAACGGCCAAAAAGTACTCAGAATCATCAACCCCAATAAGTTCTGGGCAGTGAGCAACTATCTTGTAATCCAAGTCGATTGACATGGCAGATAATTATTTGGAGCGCAAGATGGAGGAATACCGCTCAGGCAAAGCCTCCAAGCCTCTGCGCAGAAAGATTACACCCTCCGGTGATAAACCGGGAAGAATTACCATCGACTTTCCGCCTCGGCGCGTATACGTGACCGGTGGCGCTAAGGGCATAGGCCGAGCAATTGTCTCGGCCTTTTGTGGTACAGGATGCCAAGTGGCGTTCTGTGACATTGACGAGAAGGCCGGTCGCCTGACTGCCCAGGCATTCGGCGCGCAGTTCCATCCCCTCGACGTGGCTGATTCTGCTGCGCTTACAGCATCTCTTGCCAGCGTCATTGACCGCTGGGGAGGGCTCGACATCGTAATAAACAATGTCGGAGTTGGCCGTTTCAAACCCTTTCTCGAGTCGACGCTCGACGAATTTCAGGCTGTGCTCGACATCAACCTCAAGCCCATATTCGTCACCTCGCAGGCCCTGGCCCGATGCAAGGCTGAGGACAAAAGCGGCGGCCGCATCATCAACATCTGCTCCACTCGCCACATGATGAGCGAGCCGGGCACCGAGGCCTACTCCGCATCAAAGGGTGCTATCCGCTCGTTCACGCACGCGCTTATGGCATCGCTCGCTCCTCTGGGCATAACAGTCAACTGCATCTCTCCTGGCTGGATCGACTGCGCCGGCGAACCTCTGCGTGAGATTGACCATGCCTTCCATCCAAGCGGCCGCGTAGGCATCCCCGACGATATAGCGCAGGCCTGCCTCTACCTCGCCTCCCCCGCAGCAGCCTTCGTCAATGGCGAAAACCTCACCGTTGACGGCGGCGTAACCCGTAAAATGATTTATCCCGATGAAGACTAAACTATTGATTTTGATGGCCGCAAGTGCTATCGCCGCTTCGGCCAAAGTACCTACCGATTCTATATACCTAAGTGATCCCGCCGTGCTGGTTGCCGACGGCAAATATTACATGACAGGCACTCGCGGCAAACTATGGGTCAGCGACGACTTGAAGATGTGGGACGGCCCGATGGATGTGGCCGTCACCGATTCTGTCGCATGGATGGGAAGCCACCCTGAGATATGGGCAGCCGAACTGCATGAGCGCGATGGGAAATACTACTATTTCGCGACATTCACCAACAATGATATTCGTATTGACAACGGACAGTTCCCACGCCGAGCATGCCATGTGCTCAGGGCCGACACGCCTGCCGGTCCGTACCTGCCGTTCGGTGACGAGGAATACCTGCCGGCAGAATGGCTGACGCTTGACGGCACCTACTGGGTTGACTCTGACGGCAAGCCATATATGGTGTTTTGCCACGAATGGCTGCAGAACCACGACGGCACTATTGAGAAAATCGAACTGCGCCCTGACCTTAGCGGCTCAGTTGGCGAAAGCCAATTGATGTTCCGCGCCAGCGCCTCGCCTTGGAGCCGCGAGAAAACTGACGACGGCTCAGTGCGTCCCAACATGGTCACCGACGGCCCGTGGGTATTCCGTACCGGCACTGGGCGCCTGGGCATAATATGGACAAGTTGGATTGAAGATGTGTACACGCAAGGCGTGGCTTACTCCGAGAGCGGCACGCTCGACGGCCCATGGGTGCAGGAGCCCGAACCCATCACTCCGCCCAACTACGGCCATGGCATGATATTCCGGGCGCTCGACGGACAGCTTTACCTCTCGTGTCACAGCCATGCCGACATCAACGGACACTACGTGCGCGTGCCCCATTTCTTCCCGATTGACCTCTCTGGCGACCGTCTGGTGGTGCTCCCGCAGCAATAAATTCAAGAAAATGCGCCTATGGCGAAAAATTTTGGCCAAATTATTTGTAAAAGTCGGCAGATAATTGTTAACTTAGCAGCGGGGATTTGAAATCCCCGCTGTTTATACTTTCTAACGAACAAACATACCACTATGATAT
>CAMWUM010000272.1 GCA_947177435.1 uncultured Muribaculaceae bacterium | reverse complement strand
GACTACCGCTCACTAATCGTATACAAGAAGGCAGAGTGTATCTACGATCTTAGCTACTATTTTGCTCACAAATATCTGTCACGAGGCGACCGCACCATCGACCAAATGGTACAAGCAGCCCGTAGCGGCAAGCAAAATATCATCGAGGGATCAGCAGCGTCTGCTACTTCACGGGAGACAGAAATCAAACTCTTCAATGTAGCCAAAGCAAGCCTTGAAGAACTTCTGGCCGACTACGAAGACTATATGCGCGTCAGAGGCATCGACCATTGGTCGGAGGAAAAACAGCGCGAAGTGAGAGAATTTTGCAAGACACACTACGACTCAACTTTATATCGGCAAATAGCCCCACAGCGTGACGACGCCACATTGGCACGACTGTGCATTGTATTGATTCACCAAGAACTTTACCTATTATTTCGACTGATAGAGAAGGCCAAAGCCGACTTTTTGCAACACGGCGGCATCCGCGAAGAAATGACCCGCGCCCGTCTCGCCTATCGCAACAAAAAATAGCAAGACAAGATAATCAGTCCCCTCCCGAAATTCCCGTTACTCCCGAAAATCCCGTCTCACCAGCCATTGGTTGCATCAGGGGGGTGGAGAGGCGGAAACGGCCTCGGTGGAGGACGATGGCCGAGTTGGGGCATACTGCTGCGCAGTCCATGCACATCACGCAGCGCGTGGCGTCGACGGTGTGGTCATTGAGGTTGATGCAGTGGGCCTTGCAGGCGTCTTCACACAGACCGCAGCCAATGCACTTGTCGGTGTCGATGGCCATGCGGTAGATAGGCGAGCGGCTGATTGCACCCAAGGCACCCCCCACGGGGCAGACGGTATTGCAGATGAGACGCCCCCGGCGCCATGCCACGCCCCACACCCCAATCAGAAGCAGCGCGGCCAAAGCCACGCCCGATGCGCCGATGGCCATGGGGCGCGCGCAGGCACGGGCAATGCTGGCATAGGTCCAGTCGGGCGAGGTGTATATTACTATTGAATTTATGCCGGCGATGGCACAGACAGCCACCACGGCTGCGATGGGATACCGCAGTGCGTTGAGCGGATCCATGTAACTGTATCGGCTGGCGGGCCCACGGCCTGCACGTCGGCCAATGTGGGCCGACACGTCCATCAGTGTACCCAACGGACAGGCGGTCGAGCAGTAGACGCGTCCGCAGGTGATAGTAACCAGCACCCAGAGCACGCACCACAATACGCCAGTCAAGCCGCCGGCCAGAATAGCACCGGCGATCTGAGTATGGGCCAGCCAGCGGCCCAACGCGGTGGCTTGCAGGGCCGAGTCGATGGCCATCCAGGCCAGCAGGCCGGCCATCGCTACGGAAATGGCTATGCGCAGTCGGCGCAGATTCTTGTACATGGCGGCGTCAGCCTTTGCGCACGGTGAACTGGTCTTTGATCGTGTCTACGACGTTGATGATATAGTCGCCGGTCTTTTCGAGGTTACCGATGAGGTCCATATAGTATATGCCGGCCTGGTACTGGTAAGCGCCCGAGTTGATGTTCGACACGTTGGCACCGCGGTACTGGTTGCGCAGGTTGTTGATTTCGCGCTCCTTGTTGTACGAGTCGATGATGTCGCGCTCGTTGATGTTTTCAAAGTCCTTGAGGATGTTGACCATCATGCGCGAAGCCTCCTCAACGTACTTGAACATAAGGTCGATGTGCTCGTAGATCTCGGGAGTGAACTCAGCGTTGCTCTCGATCTTGCGCAGGGTAATCTTGCCCACGCCGTAGCAGCAGTCGGCTATGCTTTCGATTTCGCTGATGATGCTGAGCATGCCGGTGACACGCATCTTGCCTTCGTCCGAAAGGCGGCCTTGGGCCACACGGTTGAGGTAGTTGGCGATTTCGATCTCCATGCGGTCCGAGATGTCCTCGTACTTCTCGATGCGCGACAGCAGTTGATTGAACTCCTCGCTGTCCTCCTTGGTGTGCACCAGGTCTTGCGACATCTTGATCATGCGCGACACCCTCTCGGCGTACACCGCAATCTCCTTCTCAGCCTGGGCGATGTTAAGTTCGGAAGCACTGAGCATGCCCGAAGATATGTATTTGAGGCTGAACTCTTCCTCCTCCTTGTGCTTGGACGGCACGAGCTTCTCGACGATTTTGACGTAAAGCCCCGTAAACCATATCATAATCAGCACGTTGACGATATTGAATGTGGTATGGAACAACGACAGGCCAAACGACACGCTCGCCTGCATAGGCTCCAGGGCCACGTTCTGAGCCGTCAGCGCCTCGCGGGCGGCGACCATCTTGGGGTCGGAGACGGCAGCGCCAGACTGGACCATCTGTATGTGGCCAAGCAGCCCGGCTGCGCGATCGCGCACCGCCGGATCAGAACTCTGCGCGTCCTGGCGCAGTTCGTTGACCACAGCGTACAGCTTGTTGGGATCGCCCTGGCCTATCTTGTCGGTGAGGGTGGCGTTGAGATTGGCAAACGGCACAAACACTATCATGCACCACACTGTGCCCAACACGTTGAACAGCAAGTGACCCATGGCCGTGCGTTTGGCCGCCACGTTGCCACTCATAGAGGCAAGGAGCGGGGTGATGGTGGTGCCGATATTGCTGCCGAGCACCACGGCGCAGGCCAAGTCGAAGTCAATCCAACCCTTTGTGCACATAATCAGCACGATGGCGAACGTCGCCGCTGACGATTGGATTACCATAGTGACTATCAGGCCCACCAGCAGGAAGATGACTATTGACATATAGCCCATGCTGGCGTATTGCTGCAGGAAAGCGAACGCCTCGGGATTGGCTTCGAGGTCGGGCACGTAGTCGCTGATCATGCCAAGACCCATAAACAGGAAGGCGAAACCGATGATGAACTCGCCCACGTTCTTCCACTTGCCGCTCTTGACAAACAGCAGCATCACCGCCGCCAGCGCTATGAGCGGGAGCACCACTGCCCCGACATTGACTTTGAACCCGAACAGGGCTATCACCCAGGCAGTGAACGTGGTGCCGACGTTGGCGCCCATGATTACCGCCATTGACTGAGCCAGGGTCATCAGACCCGCGTTGACAAAGCGCACCACCATCACGGTCGAGGCCGAAGAACTCTGGATTAAGGCCGTAATGCCGAAGCCGGTGCACAAGCCCGAA
>CAMWUM010000271.1 GCA_947177435.1 uncultured Muribaculaceae bacterium | reverse complement strand
AAACGAATACAGGCCTCCAAATAGTGCATAATGAATTGCTTGAAGGCCAGCTGTAGTACCAACCTCAATCTCATATACTTTTCCTGAGGAAAAAAACGACCTGGCCTTCTCTATGCTCAAGCTGTCAATCTCGTTTTGCGTCATTTGTTATTTTGGTAAAAGTGTTTACGCCCATTCCGGTTTATACTCAGTGATTACCATTCTTAACCTTGTTTATTTAATCGGCCTATTTCTAGTGGCGTTTCTTTACATCAAGTGCGACTTCGCGCATAATATGCGTAAGCATTATTCTTCGGTCAGATATAGTGACTTTGTCATATGATATTTATTAATGTAAAGGCCGAGGTGCCGGTTTTCCGACAACTCGGCCTTTGTATGGAATGTGAGTTTAGACTGGATTAGTCTTCGATGGCAGCCTGAGCAGCGGCTACGCGGGCGATGGGCACGCGGTAGGGTGAGCAGCTGACGTAGTTCATGCCAACCTTGGCGCAGAACTTGACTGAGCTGGGCTCGCCGCCGTGCTCGCCGCAGATGCCGCACTTGAGTTCAGGCTTGGTGGAGCGGCCCTTCTCAACGCCCATCTTAACGAGTTGGCCTACGCCTTCCTGATCGAGGACTTCGAACGGATCGACCTTGATGATGCCGTGCTCCTTGTAGTACTTGAGGAACTTGGGAGCGTCGTCGCGGCTGAAGCCGAAGGTCATCTGGGTGAGGTCGTTGGTGCCGAATGAGAAGAAGTCAGCAACAGTGGCGATTTCGTTGGCGGTGAGGGCGGCGCGGGGTACCTCGATCATGGTGCCTACGAGGTAGGGCACGCTCTGGCCCTGCTCGTCGAATACCTTAGCAGCGGTCTCGTTGATTACGTTGGCCTGGTGCTGGATTTCCTTGAGCGATCCTACGAGGGGAATCATGATTTCGGGGTGTACGTCGATGCCGCGGTTCTTGCAAGCGAGAGCGGCCTCGATGATGGCGCGGGTCTGCATCTCGGTGATTTCGGGGTAGGTGATGCCGAGACGGCAGCCACGGTGACCGAGCATGGGGTTGAACTCTTCGAGCGAGTCAACCTTAGCCTTAACCTCGCCGAGGGTGATGCCCATTTCGTCGGCCATAACCTGCATGGTGGCAGTCTGGTGAGGTACGAACTCGTGCAATGGGGGATCGAGCAGGCGGATGGTGACGCCGAAGCCGTCCATAGCCTCGAAGATGCCTTCGAAGTCGCCGCGCTGCATGGGCAGAAGCTTGGCGAGGGCATTCTTGCGGCCTTCGAGGTCGCTCGAAAGGATCATCTCGCGAACGGCCTTGATGCGGTCGCCCTCGAAGAACATGTGCTCGGTGCGGCACAGGCCGATGCCCTGAGCGCCGAACTTGCGGGCCTGCTTGGCATCGCGGGGAGAGTCAGCGTTGGTGCGGACGTAGGTCTTGGTGTACTTGGCCGAGAGGTTCATGATGGCGCCGAAGTCGCCGTCGAGCTCGGGATCAACGGTGGCAACCTGGCCGTCGTAAACGTCGCCGGTCGAGCCGTTGAGCGAGATCCAATCGCCTTCCTTATATACCTTGCCGCCCATTTCGACGGTCTTTTCCTTGTAGTCAACCTTGATTTCGCCGGCGCCGGATACACAGCACTTGCCCATGCCGCGAGCCACAACGGCTGCGTGCGAGGTCATGCCACCGCGCATGGTGAGGATGCCTTGAGCCACGGCCATGCCGCGGAGGTCCTCGGGTGAAGTCTCGATGCGCACGAGCACGACTTTCTTCTTCTTCTCGGCCCAAGCCTCAGCGTCGTCGGCGGAGAATACAATCTGGCCGGCGGCAGCGCCCGGAGATGCGGGCAGACCCTTGGCAACAACCTTGGCGCGCTTGAGGGCAGCCTTGTCGAATACGGGGTGGAGCAGCTCGTCGAGCTTCTGGGGCTCCATGCGCATCAGAGCGGTCTTTTCGTCGATTTCACCAGCGCGGAGCAGATCCATAGCGATCTTCACCATGGCTGCGCCTGTGCGCTTGCCGTTGCGGGTCTGGAGCATCCAGAGAGTGCCGTCCTGGATGGTGAACTCCATGTCCTGCATATCCTTATAGTGGTCTTCGAGCTTCTTGCCGATGGCGATGAGTTCGGTGGCGCAGTCGGGCATAGACTCCTCGAGCGAGGGGTACTTCTCCTTGCGCTCCTCCTCGGTGATGCCCTGGAGGGCAGCCCAGCGGCGCGAGCCTTCGATGGTGATCTGCTGGGGAGTGCGGATGCCGGCTACGACGTCCTCGCCCTGTGCGTTGATCAGGTATTCACCGTTGAAGAGGTTCTCGCCGGTGGCGGCATCGCGGGTGAAGGCAACGCCGGTGGCGGAGTTGTTGCCCATGTTGCCATAAACCATTGCCTGTACGTTGACGGCGGTGCCCCATTCCTCGGGGATCTGGTTCATGCGGCGGTAGAGGATGGCGCGCTCGTTCATCCAGCTGTCAAATACGGCGCAGATGCCGCCCCAAAGCTGGTCCCAAGCGTTGTCGGGGAAGTCCTTGCCGGTGTATTCCTTGACAGCAGCCTTGAAAAGCTTGACGAGGTTCTTGAGATCCTCAACGTCGAGTTCGGTGTCAAACTTGACGCCCTTCTGCTCCTTAACCTTATCGATGATTTCCTCGAATGGATCGATGTCGGTCTTCGACTTGGGCTTCATGCCGAGCACGACGTCGCCGTACATCTGAACGAAACGGCGGTAGCTGTCCCAAGCGAAGCGGGGATTGCCGCTCTTTTCAGCCAGGCAGGCCACGGTGGCATCGTTCATGCCGAGGTTGAGGACTGTGTCCATCATGCCGGGCATGGAAGCGCGTGCGCCAGAGCGAACGGAAACGAGCAGGGGGTTCTGGGGGTCGTTAAATTTCTTGCCGGTGAGCTCTTCGACGTGAGCGATAGCTTTCTCAACGTCTTTGCCGATTTTTTTGACCACTTCGTCGCGGCCGTATTGTGTGTACTCGGTGCAGACTTCGGTGGTGATGGTGAAGCCGGGAGGCACGGGCATGCCCAGGAGATTCATTTCGGCAAGGTTGGCGCCTTTGCCGCCGAGGAGGTTGCGCATCGAAGCGTCGCCTTCGGCGTGGCCTTTGCCAAACAGATACACTCTTTTCATTTAACGGTGTTTTTTATTATAATAATGTATATAT
>CAMWUM010000270.1 GCA_947177435.1 uncultured Muribaculaceae bacterium | reverse complement strand
AGGGCGACATCATCGTCGCCGCCGAAAAGATAACTCCCGAGCAGGTCAACTTCATGCTCAAGCATGCCCGCGGCGTGCTCTGCGCCCCCATCACCATCAGCCGCTGCCGCGAGCTCGCGTTGCAGCCGCAGGTCGACCACAACACCTCGGTGCTCGGCACGCCGTTCACCGTCACCGTCGACAAGCTTGAGGGCTGCACCACTGGCGTCTCGGCCGAGGACCGCTGCAACACCATCCGCGCCCTGGCTGCCCCTGACTCCACGCCGGCCACGTTCGGACGCCCGGGCCACATCAATCCCCTCTTCGCTCAGGACCAGGGCGTGCTCAAGCGCGCCGGCCACACTGAGGCGGCTGTTGACCTGGCCCGCCTGGCCGGACTGCGCCCCGCCGCCGCGTTGATGGAGATTATGAGTGACGATGGCTCGATGGCCCGACTGCCCGAGTTGCGCCGCCTGGCTGATGAGTGGGGCATGCCGCTCGTGTCGATTCGCGATCTCATTGCATATCGCCTCAAAAACGAGCGCCTCGTGGAGATGGGCGTGGAGGTGGACATGCCCACCGTATACGGCCACTTCCGCCTCATTCCTTTCCGCCAGCTCAGCAACGGCCTGGAGCACATCGCCCTGATCAAGGGCGACGTGGCCAATGGCGAGCCCGTGTTACTGCGCGTGCACTCGTCGTGCGCCACCGGCGACATCTTCGGCTCGGAGCGCTGCGACTGTGGCCCTCAGCTGCACAAGGCCATGGAGATGGTCGAGAAGGAGGGCCGAGGCGCAATAATCTACCTCAGCCAGGAGGGCCGTGGCATCGGCCTGATGGAGAAGATACGCGCCTATAAGCTGCAGGAGGAGGGCATGGACACCGTCGAGGCCAACCTGCATCTGGGCCATAAGGCCGACGAGCGCGACTACGGCGTGGGCGCGCAGATTCTCAATCTGCTTGGCATCAGCAAGATGCGCCTAATGACCAACAATCCCAAAAAACGCATCGGACTGGAGGGATACGGACTGGAAATCGTAGAGAACGTGCCCATCGAGGTGCCCCCCACAAAATACAACCGCCGCTACATGCTCACCAAAAAAGACCGCATGGGCCACACCCTCCACCAGCTCGATTAAGGGAATTAGCTATTTTTGTGTTGTGGGATTGGCGGGAATTTGGTAACTTTGCAATTGACTCAAATTTTGAAATTGCTATTATGAACCTTATACGCTCATTTTTGGCCGCAGCGGCGATCGCTACGGCTGTCTCCGTATCCGCGATGCCCGCGCTCCAGCGGCAGTTTGTCATGACCCAGCCTGACGGGAGCCAGGTGGTGCTGACGCTTCGCGGCGACGAGTTCTGTCATTTCTACACCACTGAAGACGGCCACATGGTTGTTGGTGACGGCGACGGCTATTACTTCGCCCAGGTTGGCGTCGACGGACTGCTGGCTCGTTCGGCTGTGTTGGCTTCAAACCCTGACGCGCGCACGGCAGAGCAGGTAGAGTTCCTTCAGGGGCTGTCGGCTCAGAGTCTCAGCGAGGCGGTAGAGGCTACCCGCCAGGCTTCGCCTATGCTTCGTCGCTCGGCCTCAGCCGACGGCAGCCGCTCAGGCGAAAACACGTCGGCGGGCATCGGCCTGATGCCCGGCACCAACTTCCCGACTCACGGACAGGCGCGTGGCGTCTGCATCCTCGTTGAGTATCAGGACGTAAAATTCAGCAAGAGTGACGAAGAGACCAGGGCGTACGTGCAGGACCTGCTAAATAAGCCCGGCTTCAATCTTGACGGTGCTGTGGGCAGCGCCTGGGACTTTTTCAACGAATGTTCGATGGGGCAGTTTGACCCTCAGTTTGACGTGCTGGGTCCTGTGACTCTGCCCAACAATCGCGCTTACTACGGCGGCAACAATTCCGCCGGTAGCGATCAGGCGCCTTACCGTATGCTTGTCGACGCTGCCGACATACTCGTGGCTCAGGGCGTGGATTTCTCTCCCTATGACAATGACGGTGACAAGAAGGTCGATCTCGTGTACGTGACCTATGCCGGCCAGGGCGAGGCAGACTCTGGTGTGGAGGAGGCCGTGTGGCCTCACCAGTTCTCGCTCAATTCGGCGAGCCCCATTCTATATCGCAATGGCAAAAAGGTGGGCAACGTGTACATTAATGAGTATGCATGCGGCAGCGAGCTTGACGGCAATATGAAGATGACTGGTATCGGTACGTTCTGCCACGAATTTTCCCATGCTCTGGGACTCCCCGACCTCTACGACACCCGAGACTCATACGCCAACTACACGCCCGGCGGATGGGATGTGATGGACCAGGGGTCGTACAATGGCGACAGCCGTCGCCCTCCGCTTTACAGCAGCTTCGAGCGCAACGCTGTGGGCTGGATTGAGCCTGTGGTGATTGACCGTGCTATGGATATCGAACTTTACAATCTGGCAGAGAACAATTCGGCATACGTAGTGCTTACTTCTCAGCCCAACGAGTTCTTCATGCTCGAAAACCGCCAGCAAGTGGGCTTCGACACCGACCTCCCTCACCACGGCATGCTCATCTGGCACATCGCTTACGATGCCAGCAAGTGGAGGTCCAACATTGTGAACACCGTAGAGTCAAAGCAGCTCGTCGACCTCGTTGAGGCTTACGGCAAGACGGGCTCGACCTCGATACGCCAGCGTTCCTATCCATTCCCCGGCTCGATGAACGTGCGCAAGTACGACTTCAAGACCTGGGACGGCGTAGATCTGGGCCTGCCCCTGACTGACATTAAGGAGACCAATGGCGTGATCACCGCCAAGGTGGCCGGCGGCGGCGAACTCGTCTCTGGCCTTGGCGACGCCATCGGCGAGCAGGGCGTGCGTCTCGAAGGCCGCATCCTCACATCCGATGAGCCCATGGACGTCTACGATGCCACCGGCCGCTGCGTAGCCCGCTCTCAGACCACCGCCACCCTCCGCCCCGGCATCTACGTGGTAGTCGTCAACGGCACCGCCTCCAAATTCGCCATCCGATAACCTCTCCCTCATACACACGACAAAGGCGCGCCTGCTGCAGGGCGCGCCTTTGTCGTGTGTGTCTAATATCTAATGTCTTAGATGGCGTAGTCAGCGAAGCGTACCTGGAGGCGCTTGCGGGCGGCGAAGATGCGGCTCTTGACTGTGC
>CAMWUM010000269.1 GCA_947177435.1 uncultured Muribaculaceae bacterium | reverse complement strand
TTGAGGATGTGGTGGGAATCAGTAGTGGAAGGAGGAGCCGCCGAGGAATTCGCGCAGGAGGGAGGTGGAGGGGATGTTGGCCTCGGGGATTTGGGTGAAGTAACTGAGGAATTTGCGTAGGCGGTAGGCCTCGCCAAATTCGGGTACGTCGCGGGGTACGCGGCTGAGCACGTCCTCGGCGTAGTTCTTGATTACGCCCAACTCGAAGATGAGTGAGGAGTTGAACATAGCGTCGGCGTTTTCCTGGAAGGGGAATATCCACTTCTCCTCGCCGCGGCGCACGCTCGGCCAGCGGCGTATTGTCTGTTCGGCCGACGTGCCTCGGTACTTGCTGTCGCGCACGATGCGGCGCAGCAGGCGGTTATCGGTGGTGGGCACCCAGTTGTGGTCGTCGATGGCCAGGGTGGTGAGGGCCGACACGTAGAGGCGGAACTTGCTGTCCTCCGGTATGTGCGACGTCAGCTCGGGGTTGAGGCCGTGGATGCCCTCGATGAGTAAGATGCTGCCTGGCTCAAGCTTGACGGTGTTGCCCTTGTATTCGCGTGAGCCGGTCTGGAAATTGTACGTGGGCATGGCCACTTCCTTACCGGCGAGTATGTCGTTGAGGTCGGTGTTGAACTGCTCCAGGTCGAGGGCGTAGAGCGATTCATAGTCGTAGTCGCCTGACTCGTCGCGGGGCGTATGTTGGCGGTCGACGAAATAATCGTCGAGACTTATCATCTGAGGCTTCAGCAGGTTGGTCATCAGCTGGATAGCCAAGCGCTTGGTGGTGGTGGTCTTGCCCGACGATGACGGACCGGCTATGAGCACTATGCGCGCTCCTCCACGGGCGTAACGCTCGGAGATCTCGTCGGCTATTCGGGCTATGTACTTGTTGTGCAGGGCCTCAGCCACGTTGACAATTTCGGCGCAGCGCTTCTGCTGCACTGCCAGGTTGAGTTCGCCGACATTGCGCACGCCCAGGATGGCGTTGAACTCCAGGTGCTCGGTAAAGGCCCGGTACATCTTGTCCTGGGCCAGCGGCGTGGCCGGACGCGACGGGTCGGCCTTGTCGGGACCCATGAGTAGGAAGCCCTCCTTGTAAGGCACCAGGTCGAATACCCGCAGCATGCCTGTGCTCGGGGCGAGCGTGCCGTAATAGCTGTCGGCCACGCCGTCGAGCGTGTAGTAGGTCCAATAGAGCTTGCGGTTGGTCTCGAGCAGGAGTGCTTTGCTGTCGAGCCCCTCCTGACGGAAAATGCTCTCCACGTCGGCCGACAGCCTCTCCTTGCGTTCGAAAGGCAGGTCAGCGTCGATGATGCGTCGCATCTCGGCGCGCAGGGCGTCGACCAGGGCGCCGTCCACCTCCAGGCCGGGGGTCGTGAGGCGGCAATAGTATCCGCGGGATATCGAGTGGGAGATGCGCAGGCGGGCTTGCGGACAGATGGCGCACACGGCGCGGTAGAGCACCATGCAGAGCGAGCGTATGTAGGTGCGTTGGCCCGACGAGGTAAAGCTGTCAAGGAATTCCACCTGCTTGGGAGTGTACACGGCAAAGCCCATGTTCTCGGTCTTGTTGTTGACGCGGGCGCAGATGGGCTCGAAGCCGAGATTGAGCCTGGATGCTATCTGCATCAGCGTCTCGCCTCCGGCGATGTCGAAGTACTGTTCGGTGTTTTTGCAATATATTTTCAGCTGTTCGCTCATTTTCAGTGATTTATGGTCAAATATTCTAAATTTATATATGTACGGGAGAGTTTTATTTGCAAAAATAAGAATAAATCATAAGTTAGGAGGAAAAATATTTGTAAATTTGCATTAAAATTATCAACTTTTTTACTATGAACCTCCGCATTAATCCGCCCGAAGAGATGATCGACGTGGCGATCGAGCTGCCCTTGAGCAAAAGCATCAGCAACCGTGCCCTGATTATGGACGCTTTATCGGCCGCGCCTGTGCCCTGCCGG
This sequence comes from uncultured Muribaculaceae bacterium, assembly GCA_947177435.1. Lineage (GTDB taxonomy): Bacteria > Bacteroidota > Bacteroidia > Bacteroidales > Muribaculaceae > CAG-873. The sequence goes on along the minus strand of CAMWUM010000269.1, from coordinate 1,254 downwards.
GCAGTGGCCGATTGCGACGACACCGCCGCCGTGCGCGCCGCTCTGAGCCTGCTCGGTGAGATGCCCAAGGGGGCTACTGTCAATGTGGGCATGGCAGGTACGGCTATGCGCTTCCTTACCGCCTACGTGGCCGCCACCCCGGGCTTGGAGGCCGAACTCGACGGTGACGAGCGGATGCGCGAGCGCCCCATAGGCCCGCTGGTCGACGTACTGCGCCGTTGTGGAGCCGAGATAGAATACTCAGGCCGTGAGGGTTACCCTCCCCTGCGTGTCAAGGGCCGCCAGCTCAGTGGCGGAGAGATGAACATTGACGCAGCCGTGAGTTCGCAGTTCGTGTCGGCGCTGCTGATGGTGGCCCCCACGTTCTCATCGCCTCTGAGCCTGAGGCTGCAAGGCGAGATTTCGTCATTCCCGTACATCAAGATGACCGTGGGCATGATGGAGCGCCGCGGCATCAATTGCGAGATATACGGTTCGGTAATCACAGTCGAACCAGGCAAATACCTATCTGACAACGAGCCGATTGAGCGCGACTGGAGCGCCGCATCGTACTGGTACGAGATTGCGGCCATATCGGCCGGATGGGTCACCCTCCCCGGACTGCGCCTCCCCTCGCTGCAGGGCGACGCTGCAGCTGCCCGCTTTTTCGAGCGCCTGGGCATCGTCTCAGGCACCGAGAACGATGAAGGCGAAACCATTGACGGCATGGTGCTCACTCCATCGCCCGAGGTGCATTCGCGCCTCGACCTTGACTTGTCTGACAACCCCGACCTGGCTCAGGCGCTGGCCGTGACCTGCTGCATGGTGGGCGTCCCGTTCCACTTCACAGGCTTGGCGTCACTCAAAATCAAGGAGACCGACCGCCTGCAGGCCTTGCAGAGCGAACTCGCCAAGTTGTCGTATGCCGTCGAGATCATCCGTGGCAGCGAACTGGCATGGCAGATGCAGCGGTGTCACGTCGAGGAGTTGCAGCCCATCGACACCCACGGCGACCACCGCATGGCTATGGCCATGGCTCCCGCCGCACTGTTCGTGTCCGGCCTCATCATCCGCCATGCCGAGGTGGTGACAAAGTCCTACCCCGAATATTGGGATCATCTGCGCATGGCAGGCTTCCAGATTGAAGAGGTATGATGGCAGCCCTTATCATATTTCTCGCCATAGTGGGCGTAGGCGCAGTACTTTACGTCCACCATCGGCTCACCAACAAACAAGTAGGGATGCACCATGGTGCCTCCTCCCCCACCCCTATCC
>CAMWUM010000268.1 GCA_947177435.1 uncultured Muribaculaceae bacterium | reverse complement strand
GCATGATTTTGTCCTCTCGGACCACTATGAATCTTACCTGCGAGTATGCGTCGTTGGGCTTGGCATTGGCTGTGATGTTGATTTCAAACTTGATGTTCTGGTATCGCATCGTGAGATACACTAGCGACAAACCATAAAATATGGCAGGGAAGATGAAGAGGAAGTAGGTGTCAGAGGTGTTGATGTTCGTATCGTCATAATATACGATGAAGTAGCTGAGGTCGATGGCGGAAAGAAGAGCCGACAGGATGATGAACAGGTAGATGACACGCTTTGCTTCGACAACGAACTGGCCGTGCTCCAGGGCCTCGCGCACTGAGAATCCGGCCCGCTCGCGGCAGTGAGTGCAATAGTTGGCGTGATTGCGCCTGAAAACCGCTATCGAGAAGAATATGGTGGCCAGAGGATAGATGATGCACGATGTGATGTAGGGCATGTTGACCGTGGCCTTGGACTTGTCACCGGCCATGCGCAGCCACGGCACCACGATCTCACGGTCGTAGATGTAGTTCATGGCCAGCATTATCACCGTGGCGGAAAAAAGGGTGTAGATGGTGTAATGCGTGATGAGGGCGCAGTTGATATGGCCTGTCGACATAAAGTGGTTTCCAAACCAGATGACTGCCAGTATGAGAGTAAACGACAGGAGCGGCAGCCAATGGTAAGGCACGAACCATCCGGCCACGGCCACAGCCGTGAAGCTGCCGAAGCATACGGCCCAAATCTTTAGGAGTACGTCAAGTACTTGATTGTAGTTGGCTTTCTTTGACATTGTAGGTTAAGAGCGCAAGGTCTTGTTGAAGAAATCGAGCATCTTGGCCCACACGACGGCGCGGGCTCCGCAATAGTAGATGCTGTGGTTTTGGTTGGGGAATACGAGCATGTCGCACAGTATGCCGTGGCTCTGCAGGGCCGAGACGTACTGCAGCGAGTTGGCGGGGTGCACGTTGTCGTCGGCCGTGCCGTACATGATCAGCAGCGGGCAGCCCAGGGCGTCGGCGCGCTCGATTGGCGAGCCGGCGTCGTAGTTGTCGTCGTTCTGCTGAGGCGTGCGCATGTAGCGTTCGGTGTAGATAGAGTCGTAATACCTCCAGCTGGTGACCGGGGCGATGGCCACGGCCGCGGCGTAGGGCGCACCGGATGCCGAGGCTGCCATCAGTGATTCGTAGCCGCCAAAGCTCCAGCCGTAAATGCCGATTCGCTTGGCGTCGGCCCAGGGTTGAGAGGCTGCCCACTTGGCTGCGTTGACCTGGTCGATGGTTTCGTATCGGCCAAGGTGCATGTACACGGTGTACATGAAGTCGGCGCCGCGTCCGCCTGTGCCGCGTCCGTCGACGCAGACCACGGCGTAGCCCTGCGACACGAAGTACTGCTCCCAGTCGAGCGCCCACTTGTTGAGCACCTGCTGCGATCCGGGACCGCTGTACTGGCTCATGATTACGGGGCAGTTGGTGGCTCCGGCGGGGCGCATCACGTAGCCGTTGAGGGTGTAGCCGTCGCTCTGCATAGTGAAGAATTCCTTTTTGGGGAGCCGTCCTGCATAGCGTGAGGCGTAATCGGCGTTGTCCTCGAGCATGCGCACTTGGCGGCCTGAATTATTGACCAGGGAGTGGATAGGAGGCGTCTCGGTGTCGCTGTACTGGAACACGGCCACTGACATGTCGGGTGCGAAGCGGGCGCTGGTGGTGCCCGAGGGCTTGGATATCAGCGTTTTCTTGCCTTTGGCGTCGATTGAGTAGACGGTGCGGTCCATCGGCGTGGGTTCGGCGGCTTGGTAGTAGCACGTGCCTTTGGCGTCGATGCCGTAGAATGCGGTCACGTCGGAGTTGCCGGAGGTGAGCGTTCGGCTGAGAGCACCGGCATAGGTGTATTTGTAGAGTTGCGAATAGCCAGATTTATACGACATTACCACGAATCCATCGGATTGGTAGGCGAGGTTTTCGTAAGTCTCGGGGGCAATCCAAGCCTTGGAGTCCTCGACGTAAACCGACTTCACGACGCCTGACTTGGGATTGGCGCGGTAGATTTCAAAATGGTTCTGGTCGCGGTTGAGGGTGGATACGAGCAGGGTCTCGGCATCGGGGCCGTAGGCGATGCGGGGTATGTACTCTATCTTTTTGTCAGGCAGGGCGATGTCGATGACCTTGCGGTTCTCAACGTCGTAACTGTGCAGCGTGACGGTCGAGTTGGCCACGCCGGGCAGGGGGTACTTGTATTCGTACGTGCCGGGGTAGAGAGCGTACTCCTTTTTGGGGTCGCAGGTGCCTTCGTATATGGGCAGCGAGTAGAGGGGCACTTTCGACTCATCGTAACGCAAGAAACTGAGCGTTAGGTTGTCGGGCGACCAGGCCATCGAGCAGGTGGTGGTGAATTCCTCCTCGTACACCCAATCGGGCACGCCGTTGATTACCTGGTTTTTCATGCCGTCCTTGGTGACGGCCACCTCTGAGTTGTAATCGTTTTTGTGAATGTAGATATTATTGTCGGCCACGAATGCCACCATGCGGCCATCCTCGCTCATCAGGGGCGACTGCTGGCGCTTGTGCTCTTTCGATATTGGGGTGAGCATGCGGGTGTAGGTCTCGTAGACGTAGTATTGCGCCGTGAACGAGCGGCGGTAGATGTATTCGGCACCGGTGTACACGAGCATGAAACGGCCGTTCTTGCTGAGTTCGAAGCCCTCGATGCGGGGCAGTGAAGTTTCGCGTGCTGTGGTCACGTCGAATACGGTCTCTATAAGCTTGCCGGTGGCAGTCTCGTATCGCTCCACCCTCTTTCCGTCGGCCGAGAGTTGGAGGTATCCGTTGCCGTCGGGGGCGTATGTAAACTTGGCGGGTGCAGCCGGCACGCTGTTGGGCGAAACGTAATCGGCCAATTCCTTGATGGCTTGCGATGGCTGGGCCCATGCGGCTGCCGCGGCCAGAGCGGAGCATGCTAATATGATGGTCAGTTTCTTCATAATCAGTTGTTTTAGTCAAACAGTGACATTTGGGCGTCGTTGCGTGGCTGGTGCGATTTGCGGTGAGGGGGCTGGTAGCCGAAGTCGGGATCCTGGGGCGGGCGCATCGACGGGGTGTTGGGCGGCGAGGCTACAAACCAATCGGTGTCAGACATCAGCTCCGTGGCCAGAGCAGACTTGGGCACCTCCTCGATGGCAGGCTCAGGCGTGGCTTTGTATGCGGCGGCCAGTTCTTCGCGCAGATGCTTCATCTCCTGGGCAT
>CAMWUM010000267.1 GCA_947177435.1 uncultured Muribaculaceae bacterium | reverse complement strand
GTTGATATATGGCTCAGACGCGTCGCTCGTGACTAAGGTTGAGGGCGATGTATTCGAAACATCATTGACTATCAAACCTAACACCCTAAATGGCAATGAACACTCTGAGATGCTGCGTTATTGATGACGAGCCGCTGGCCGGCAAGCTGATAGCGTCATACGTCGAGCGCACGCCCGGCCTCGCGCTGTCGGGCTTGTATACCTCGGCAAGTGATGCCGTGAAGGACATACTCGGCGGGAATGTCGATGTGGTGTTTCTCGACATTGAGATGCCGCAAATCAACGGCATGGAGTTTGCCAAGATAATCCCGCCCACGTGCAGCATCATCTTCACCACGGCCTATGACCAGTACGCCGTGCAGGGCTACAAAGTCAACGCCGTCGACTACCTGCTCAAGCCCGTAAGCTATGCCGAATTTCTCGAGGCTGTGGGTCGGGTGTCTGCGCGCGCCGAGGCACCCCAGGCGCCAGCGGAGCAGCCCAAGCGCGAGTTCATAATCGTGAAGAGCGAATACCGGCAGATACAGGTGCGCATCGCCGACATCGAGTGTGTCGAGGGCCTGAAAGACTACATCAAAATCTACATCGCCGGCCAGCCCAAGCCGCTGCTTACCCTTATGTCGATGAAATCGATCGAGCAGGCGCTGGGCGAGGAGCGTTTCATTAGGGTGCACCGCTCCTACATCGTCAATAAAGAGCGCATCAGCGTCATCGAGCGTAACACCATCACCATCGCCGGCCGCGCAATCCCCATCTCCGAAACCTACCGCCCCGCCTTCGCCGCCTACATCGCCTCCCTCAACCCCGAAGAATAAGAATATTTTTTCGGAAAAAGGGGCGGGGCGTTGTGCATGCGATAAAAAATGGCTAATTTTGTGGCGCAAATGGCCTCGGGCCGTTTGCCAAGCCGCTGTGCCGGTTGTTATATTATTGATCGGCAATTAACATGACATGAAAGATTTAGCAGAAATACCCGTAAACAGCGAGCGCACGGTGCTCGTAGGCCTCATTACTCCGGAGCAGCCCGAGGATAAGGCCCAGGAATATATCGACGAACTGGCGTTCCTGGCCGAAACGGCCGGAGCAGTGCCCGTCAAGACTTTTTTCCAGCGTATGCCTTACCCCAACCCGCGCACGTTCGTGGGCACGGGCAAGCTCGAAGAAATCAAGAAGTACGTGGAAGATAACGAGATAGGTATGGTAATCTTCGACGATGACCTCTCGACCAAGCAGGTGTCGAACATCGAGCGTGAACTGCAGGTGAAAATCCTCGACCGCACTAGCCTCATCCTCGACATTTTCGCCAACCGGGCCCAGACGGCCACGGCAAAGACGCAGGTGGAACTGGCTCAGTACCAGTATCTGTTGCCTCGACTGACGCGAATGTGGACTCACCTCGAGCGCCAGCGCGGCGGCATCGGCATGCGCGGCCCGGGCGAGACTCAGATTGAGACCGACCGCCGTATCATCCTCGACCGCATATCGAAGCTGAAAGGCGAACTCGCCAGCATCGACAAGCAGAAGGCCGTGCAGCGCAAAAACCGTGGCAAGCTCACCCGCATAGCCCTGGTGGGCTACACCAACGTGGGCAAGTCGACGCTGATGAACGTGCTGAGCAAGAGCGACGTATTCGCTGAGAACAAACTGTTTGCCACGCTTGACACCACCGTGCGCAAGGTGGTGATCGAGAACCTGCCCGTGCTGCTCACCGACACCGTAGGCTTCATCCGCAAGTTGCCCACCCACCTGGTAAACTCCTTTAAATCAACCCTCGACGAGGTGCGTGAGGCCGACCTGCTGATCCACGTCGTGGACATCTCGCACCCCAACTTCGAAGAGCAAATCGAGGTGGTCGACAAGACACTGAGCGATATATGCGAGGGCAACGATAAGCCTATGATTATCGTTTTCAACAAGATAGACGCCTTCACATATAAGCCCAAGGACGATGACGACCTTTCCGAGGCCAAGCGTGAGAACATGCCCCTTGAGGAGCTCGAGCGCACCTGGATGAGCCGCCTGGGCGACAACTGCGTGTTTATCTCGGCCAAGAAGGGCATCGGCATCGACCGCCTGAAAGACATTGTGTACCAGAAGGCTAAGGAGATACACATGGCGCGTTTCCCGTACAACGACTTCCTATACGAAACATACGAGCCGCTCGATGATTGACCCCACAGCATTCCCCGTGCGCAAGGCGCTGTACCACACGTTCGGCTGTAAGCTCAACTTTGCCGAGACGTCGACGCTGGCTCAGATGATGCAGCAGCGCGGCATCATGCGAGCCGCCAAGGGCGAGAGGCCCGACATCATCGTGGTCAACACTTGTTCGGTCACGGAGATGGCCGACCGCAAGTGCCGTCAGGAGATACGCTCGCTCCACCGCCGCTACCCCGAAGCGCCCATCCTCGTGACGGGCTGTTATGCCCAGCTTAAGGCCGACGAGGTGGCCGGGCTTGAGGGCGTGGCCATCGTGGCCGGCAGCAACCAGAAATTGCAGCTGGTTGAGTACCTCGAGCGCTGGCTGGCCGATCAGCAGCCTATCGCCATAGTACAGCCTACAAAGGAGATACGCGATTTCAAGCCATCGTGCTCACGTGGTGACCGCACTCGCTTTTTCCTCAAAGTGCAGGACGGATGCGACTACTGGTGCAGTTACTGCACCATCCCCCGCGCTCGAGGACGCAGCCGCAGCGGCACTGTGGCCGACATGGTGGAGCAGGCTCGCCAGGCGGCAGCTGAGGGCGGCAAGGAGATTGTCATCACTGGCGTCAACATCGGCGATTTCGGTAAGCGTCAATATGAACAAGGTGCTGAGCCTGAGACATTTTTCGATTTGATTCGCGCGCTCGACCAGGTTGACGGCATTGAGCGCTACCGCATATCGTCAATAGAGCCCAACCTGCTCACTGACGAGATAATAGACTGGTGCGCAGAGTCCAGGGCCTTTATGCCGCATTTCCACATCCCCCTGCAGTGCGGAAGCGACGAGGTGCTTAGGCTGATGCGCCGGCATTACGATACGGCGTTGTTTCGCAGCAAGATAGAGCGCATACGCCAGCGCATGCCCCACGCCTTCATCGGCGTCGACCTCATCGTGGGCGCGCGCGGCGAGACCGATGCCCTGTTTGAGCAGTCGCGGGCATTTGTCGAGAGCCTGCCCATCTCGCTGTATGGTATACACATCTCCGAGCCCACGAGTCAGGGAGAAATCTCGTATGCCGTCTTCTG
>CAMWUM010000266.1 GCA_947177435.1 uncultured Muribaculaceae bacterium | reverse complement strand
TGAATCTCGATGCCGGCCTGGTTGCGGTCGGTCTCGGTGGCGTAGCTAATGGCGTCGGCATGGATTTCGCCGTCGTCAAGCTCGATGCCGTCGGCGATACGCTGCATATCCTCCTCGGCGATGTCGCGGTCAGTCCACACGTGGTATATCTTCTTCTTGGTGTACTTCGGGTGAGTGAGTTTCGAAGCCAGGTCGCCGTCGTTGGTGAGCAGAAGCACGCCGGTGGTGTTGCGGTCGAGACGGCCTACGGGATAGATGCGTTCCTTGCAGGCGCCCTTCACCAGGTCGAGCACCGTGAGACGGCCGTTGGGGTCGTCGCTGGTGGTGACGCAGTCCTTGGGCTTGTTGAGCAGGATGTAGCACTTGCGCTCAAGAGCCACCACCTTCTCATCGTACTCAACCACGTCGCTGTGCTTGATCTTGGTGCCGAGTTCGGTCACGACCTGGCCATTGACCTTGACCAGGCCCTGCTGGATAAATTCGTCAGCCTCGCGGCGCGAGCATACGCCCGAGTTGGCCATGAACTTATTGAGGCGTACAGTCTCGTTAGGATCGGGAATGGTGATCTCGTACTCGACGGCGCGGGGGCGCGGAGTGAAGCTCTTGCCCTTGCCGTAACCCTTGTTCTGGCGGTTGTTGTAGCCGCCCTGGCCGTTGTTGTTGTACCGGTTGTTATTGTAGCCGCCCTGGCGGTTGTTGTATCCGCCTTGACGATTGTTATTGTAGCCTCCTTGGCGGTTGTTGTTGTAGCCACCCTGGCGCTGCTGATAGGGCCGCTGGTACTGGCGCGGCTGCTGGCCTTCTGCGCCTTCGGCCTGTTGGCCGTCATAGCCCTCAGCCTGCTGGCGGTATCCGCCCTGGGCGTTGTTGTAGTTGTTGTTATATCCACCGTTATTATAACGGTTGTTGTATCCGCCATTATTGTTGTAGCGGTTGTTGTAGCCGCCTTGGCGATTGTTGTTGTAGCCCTGACGGTTGTTATTGTATCCGCCCTGGCGCTGCTGGTAAGGACGCTGCTGGTAGGGGCGCTGGTACTGCTGCTGACCCTCGGCTGCCATGGGGCTCTCAGCCGAGCCTTCGGTCTGCTCCGAATTCTGGTCCTGGCGCCACTGCTGGCGATTGTAGTACGGGCTGCGCGGGCCCTGCTGGTAGTTGTCTTGGCGGTTGTTGTATCCCCTTTGCTGGTAACCTGAGCCGTAAGAACGGCGCTGATAACCTTGTTCGCCATTGGCTCCCGCCTCTGGCGCGTCATTCCTCTGGAAACGCGGACGCTCCTCGCCCTCGGCCATAGGCCTGCTTTGGCCAATTCTCGGCCTTTTCGGCTTCCTCTCGCCGGACGGGGTGCTTGAAATGTTGTTGTCGATATCCATAATGGTAAAATAGCTGATTTAAAGACTCAAAGCGAAGTCGGCTTGGCCTCACGGCCGCCGCTGTCGCATAGTAAGGATTGCGTTAATTTATGTCTGATGTATAATTGTTATTGATTAGCGTTTTTCGTTGTGCAAAGTTAACTATTATTCTTAAATTATCCTAAGATTTCCCTCAAAAAAGTACCTCAAAAAGCCACTGCCTACTCAGGTTTCTTATCGAGCTGCTCGTAGACGGAGTGCTGCGATTTGAACTCAGGGACGAGCTGCTTCATCAGGCGCACCACGCCCATGGCGTCGGTGGCGATGGTGGCCTTGAGCAGGTCGGCCAGTTCGCCGTTCACCTCGTAATAATCATACTCGCGCACCTTGGCTATCTTGATCTTGGGGTGGAAGGTCGGCAAGGTCGTCTCCTTCTCGTTTAGCACTTCCTCGTAAAGTTTCTCGCCGTCGCGCAGGCCGGTGAACTTGATCTCAATGTCGGCGCCGCTGAGCCTGATCATCCTCCTGGCTAGATCCACGATCTTGACTGGCTCGCCCATATCGAACACAAAAATCTCACCGCCCTTGCCCATAGTGCCGGCCTCAAGCACGAGCTTGCAAGCCTCGGGAATGAGCATGAAATAGCGTATGATGTCAGGGTGAGTCACAGTCAGAGGACCGCCCTTCTTAATCTGCTCGCGGAAAAGTGGAATGACCGAACCGTTGGAACCAAGCACATTACCAAAGCGGGTGGTGACGAACTGCGTCGTGCCCTTGACTTTGCCCTGCTTGATGGCCTGGTCGAGGCTCTGCACGTAGATCTCGCAGATGCGCTTAGAGCAACCCATCACGTTGGTGGGATTGACGGCCTTGTCGGTCGACACCATCACGAACTTCTCGGCGCCGTACTTCACCGACAGGTCGGCCACGATGCGCGTGCCCTCGATGTTGTTCTGCACGCTCTCGGCGGGATTGTCCTCCATCATCGGCACGTGCTTGTAGGCGGCAGCGTGGAACACGAACTCGGGCTTGAAAGCCGAGAATATCTGCTCCATCCTCTCCTTATGCGCGATGTCGGCCACAATGGTATGGGCCTTGATGTAGGGATAGTCGCGGGCCATCATCAGGCGTATGTCGTGCAGCGGCGTCTCGGCCTGGTCGATGAGCATAAGCGCCTCGGGCACGTACTCCGACACCTGCCTTACGATCTCGCTGCCTATCGAGCCGGCGGCGCCGGTGATGAAGATGCGGCGGCCGCGCAGCAGCTTGCCGATGGCATCCATGTCCACCTTTATCTGCTGGCGTGGCAGCAGGTCTTCGATGTCGACCTCGCGCAGCGACTCGTGGCGGATGTCGCTCTTGCCGTCCCATTGCTTCTCCTGGGGCACCATATATATCTTTATGCCTGCTTCGATCAGGTCGTTGACGAAGTCGGCGTTCTCCCTCAGCGACTCGCTGCGCAGGGGCGAAACGAAGAGGGCCTTGATATCCATCTTCTTCATCAACTCCACGATGTCGTCGTTGATGGAGTAGATGGGCACGCCCATCAGCCACTTGTCGGCCATGTCGTCTTCGTCGGTGATGAAGCCTGCCAGCGCGAACCGGCCAGAGTCCTGATTGCGGATGCTCTTGGCTATGCTGGTGCCGCCTTGGCGCACGCCGTAGACAAACACCCTGTCGGCGTTCTTTCGCGTATACATAATATCGTACATATACTTCACGACCACCCTCACCAGCCACATGCCGAAGAGGGCAAGCATAGTCCAGCCGACGATGCCGCTAAACCTGACGAACGTGAGCCATGAGGCATGGGCCGTAAAGCCCCTGAGCACGAGTGAGAGCACCATGCCGATGAGGCAGGCGTAGCCGATACGCTGCAAGTC
>CAMWUM010000265.1 GCA_947177435.1 uncultured Muribaculaceae bacterium | reverse complement strand
CTCCAGGCCGGTGCCCAGGCCGAGCGAGCGGTTGAAGTTGAAACGCACGTCGACGCCGGCGCGCATCAGCGTGCCGGGCGATAGCATGAAGTTTGACACCCCGGGCACGGCTGACTCGAAGTTGAGCATCAGCGAACTGATGCCCACGGCCAGGGCGGGATTGATCTCGACGAGGCGCGAGTCGGGCGCGGAGTCGTAGAAGGGCCTGTCGGAGCGTAAGTGCTGGGTCGAGTCGGGGCGCGCCGCGGCAGGGGCGGCGGGCATGATGGCTGCCAGCATTGCGAGCAGCGTCAGGGCGATGGCGCGCGTCTTCATTTCTTATCGTTGGGTTTCATTTTGATTTTGAGTTCGTCGAAGCCTTTGCCGTATACGCCGTTGACGTGCGACTGAGTGAGGAAGGCGTTCGGGTCGATGGACTTGACAATCTTAGAGATGGTGACGGCCTCGATCTTGCGGCACATCACCAGCAGCACCTTCACCTCCTTTTTGCTGTACCATCCTTCGCCGGTGAGCACGGTGCAGCCTCTGTGAGCGTCGTTGTTGATGGCCGTGGCGATATCCTCCCATTTCTTGGAGAAGATAATGAACTGGATGGCTTGGCGGTTGCCGTTGATGACCATGTCGGTGACGAATGACACCATGAAGAGCACCACCAGGCCGTAGACCACGTTGGCCAGCGTGTTGCTGACGATGAGCATCGACGATGCTATTATGGTGACGTCGACGTAGAGCATCGTGCGTCCGATGGTGACGTTGCTGTGCTTGGACACCATGGCGGCGATGATGTCGGTGCCGCCGCTCGAGCCGTTGTGGATAAAGGCCGTGCCGATGCCGATGCCGCAGAGGGTGCCTCCGATCACCACGCACATGAATGGCTCCAGCTCGGGCACCAGGTTGGCGCACAGGGGCTGGAATATGCCCACGAACACTGAGATCATCACGGCGCCGTAGATGGTGCCGAGCACGAACTGCTTGCCCACGACCTTGTAGGCGATGGCCAGCAGCAGCAGGTTGCATGCCAGCTGCGAGACGGCCACGGGGATGGTCTCGTCTGACACAAAGTAGATGATGGTGCCCACGCCGGCCAGGCCCCCGATCACAATTTTGTGGGGGAGGATGAACGTACAGAAGCCGAAGGCGTAGATGGCTATGCCCAGGGTGATGAAGACGTAATCCTTGGCCGTGAGCCAGATTTTCGTTTTAGAAATCTCCATTGGCGGGTAGTTGTCTAATGTTTGGGCGGAGTGCGCGCGCAATCCGCAGTGCAAAGTTACGCCTTTTTGTCGGCAATGCCAAAAATTATTAGTAATTTTGCGGTGCAATTACGGATTTATGCATATTAAGCGACTATATACATTCATGCTGCAGCAGTTTCTGCCGCTGCTGTTGATGACGTTCTTCATATCGCTGTTTATCGTGCTGATGCAATTCCTGTGGAGCCACATCGGCGACCTGGTGGGCAAAGGCCTGAGCATCGGTGTGATAGGCGAGTTGTTTTTCTATGCCGCGTTGTCGATGGTGCCAATGTCGCTGCCGCTGGCCGTGCTGCTGGCCTCGCTGATGACTTTTGGCAACCTGGGCGAGAAATTTGAACTGACGGCGCTCAAGGCCGCCGGCATCTCGCTGTTCCAAATCATGCGCCCGCTGATTGTGTTTATGTGCGTGCTGGCTGTCGGCGCTTTCTATTTCCAAAATTACGCCCTGCCGGTGGCGCAGGCCAGGATGTGGACCCTGCTGTTCTCGGTGAGGCAGAAGTCGCCCGAGGTCGAAATCCCCGAGCGGGCGTTCTACGACCAGATACCGGGCATGAACCTCTACGTCGATAGCAAGGACAAAGAGAGCGGCATGCTGTACGGCGTCATCATCTACGACATGACCCAGGGCATGGACAACTCGCGCGTGATACTCGCCGACTCGTGCAAACTCAACTTCACCGAGGATAAGACCCACCTGTTTCTGCACCTGTTCCAGGGTGAGATGTTTGAAAATCTGCGCGGCTCGGAGTACGGCCTGTCGACGAGCAACTACCTGCCGTTCCGCCGCGAAAGCTTTGACGACAAACAGATATATTTCCCCTTTGACCTCAATTTCGACCGCATGGACGAAAGCACCATGCGCAACCAGTACGTGGGCAAGAACATCGCCGAACTCTCAGCCTCGATTGACTCGATCGGCGGCATTGTCGACTCGATAGGCAACAGTTACGGCCAGGAAATCAAGACCCGCCCATACGTCGACGTGCAGTACTACGAGTACGTCAGCACCGACACCGGCGTGCGCCGCCAGCCGATGGCCCCCGTGGCCGTGGCCAAGCCCATCGACCTAGACTCGGTGTTTGCCGGCCACTCGCCCGGCGCCGAGGCCAATTACGCCAAGTTTGCCATCATCAAGGCCGAGAGGCAGAGGCAGGACTTCGAGTTCCGCAGCGCCATCCTGCTCGAGCAGGCCAAGCTCATGCGCCGCCACGACATCGAGCGTCAGAAGAAGTTCACCCTGTCGTTCGCCTGCCTGATATTCTTCTTCATAGGCGCGCCGCTCGGCGCCATCATCAAGAAGGGCGGCCTGGGCACTCCGCTGGTCATCTCGGTCATCCTCTTCATCGTGTACTACATCATCGACAACCTCGGCTATAAGATGGCTCGCGACGGCAAGACCGAGGTGTGGATGGGCATCTGGCTCAGCTCGGCCGTGCTGTTGCCGCTGGGCATATTCTTCACTTACAAGGCCATAGGAGACTCGGCAGTGTTCAACCTCGATGCCTACAAACTCTTCTTCTCGCGCCTGCTGGGCCGCAAGATGAAGCGCTCGCTCGCCATCAAGGAGGTGATTATGCACGAGGTCGAGCCCGACCGGGCGCGTCTGCTGCTGGCCGGCTTCCTTGCCCGCGCCCGCGAGATGGCGCTCCTGGGCAAGCGCCCCCTGATGCAGAGGCTGATGCGCAGGGCCGACTATGGGCCCATCGACGAGCAGCTCGCCGACCTGGTGGAGTACCTCGCCAACTCTCGCTCAAAAAAAGTGATAGCGCTCCTTAACCAATATCCATTCAGGCTCAACCGCCGGGCTCTCCCGGGCGTTATATCTACCACCGAGGACATCGCCGCCGAGCTTGGCCTCGACATTAACTCTCAAACTGATGACAATGGAACAGAAGATACAACTCGACTCGATTGAAGACGCCATCGCCGACTTCGCTGCCGGCAAGATGGTGATAGTCGTTGACGACGAAGACCGTGAAAACGAG
>CAMWUM010000264.1 GCA_947177435.1 uncultured Muribaculaceae bacterium | reverse complement strand
CTGCCGACTATGCCGCCGACTACTCGTCAATCGTGCCTCTGAATGAAACGGCCGTAATCGCCACGCGCCATTCGTTTGTACGTCCCGATGAAATCTACCGCGTTGAGGCAGGCAAGGCCGAGGCGCTTACCGATGTCAACGGCGACGTGTTCAGCCAACTTACAATGCCCGAGGCCAAGCGCGTGATGGTGCCCACCACCGACGGCAAGGAGATGCTCACCTGGGTGCTCTATCCCCCCAAGTTTGATCCCTCGCAGAAATATCCGTCGATTCTCTACTGCCAGGGCGGCCCGCAGAGCGCCGTCAGCCAGTTCTGGAGCTATCGCTGGAACCTCTCGCTCATGGCTTCGCACGGATACATCGTCATCGCCCCCAACCGTCGCGGCGTGCCCGGGTTCGGCCAGGAGTGGCTCGAGCAGATTTCCAAGGATTACCCCGGTCAGAACATGCGTGACTACCTCAGCGCCGTCGACCACATGAAGAAGGAGCCCTACATCGACGCCAACCGCATCGGCGCCACCGGAGCAAGCTACGGCGGATTCTCCATCTACTGGCTCGCCGGCAACCACGAGGGCCGTTTCAAGTGCCTGCTGGCCCACGCCGGCATCTTCAACACCGAGGCCCAGTACCTCGAGACCGAGGAGATGTGGTTTGCCAACTGGGATATGGGCGGCGCACCCTGGGAGAAGGACAATGCCGTGGCCCAGCGCACCTTCGCCAATTCGCCCCACAAGTTTGTCGACAAGTGGGATACCCCCATTATGGTTAGCCACGGCGAACTCGACTACCGCATCCTCGCTTCGCAGGGCATGATGGCCTTCAACGCCGCCAAGCTCCGCGGCATCCCCGCTGAGATGGTAGTGTTCCCCGACGAAAACCACTGGATACTCCAGCCACAGAACGCCGTCCTCTGGCAGCGTCTTTACTTCCGCTGGTTCGACCGCTGGCTGATGTCAGAAATGGAAAATTAAAAATGGAAAATTGAAAAATGCCCCGACGAATAAGTCGGGGCATTTTTTTTGAAAAAATAAGGGAAAAAATTTGGTGGGTTGGGAAAAACGTATTACCTTTGCGGTGTACTATTACACTAATACACTACAACAGTGATACACTAATACAGTGTGACGGTTATGTGATAATCATTTAAATTTAATCAATATGCTTGAAATCAAAGATTTAACATTTACGTACCCGCGGAGGTCGGTGCCTGTCATCGACCGCGTGACGCTTACCGTCGAGGGCGGAAGCGTTTACGGTCTGCTGGGACCCAACGGCGCGGGCAAGTCGACGCTGCTGTATCTGATCGCCGGACTGCTGACCCCGCGCACCGGCTCGGTGACGCTTGACGGCGTGAACACTCGCCTGCGCCTGCCGCAGACGCTGGAGCAAATTTTCATCGTGCCGGAGGAGTTCCGCCTGCCGTCAATGAAGTTTGCCGATTACGTGGATATGTACGCGCCGTACTATCCTAATTTCTCACGTGAGACGCTCAAGCGTTGCATGGATCTCTTCTGCATGCCCGAAAATCTGCACCTCGGCGCCCTATCGATGGGCCAGAAGAAGAAGGCGTACATCAGTTTCGCCCTGGCCACCGGCACACGCCTGCTGCTGATGGACGAGCCGACCAACGGCCTCGACATCCCGAGCAAGGCCGGCTTCCGCCGCATCATCACGCAGTGCCTCGATGATCAAAAGTCGGTCATCATCTCCACGCACCAGGTGCGTGACGTGGAGCAGCTGCTCGACCACGTGCTGATAATGAACAACAACCAGGTACTGCTCAACGAGAGCATGGCCCGCGTGGCAAGCAAGCTGTCATTCGGCCTGACAACTGACCCGGAGGAAATCGCCGGCGCCCTGCTGAGCATGCCCGACCTGATGGGCACCGCCGTGGTTAAGCTCAACAACGGCACGGCCGAAACGGAAATCAACCTTGAAATGCTGTTCCAACTCACGGTGAAAAAGCCTGAGACGATGGCCCAACTATTTAATGATTAAGAATTATGGTACCGTTCAATTTCAAAAGATGCATGCGCCTGACCGGCGACCTGCTGATAGAAAACAAAAAGACATTCTTGATGCTGTGGGCCATCCCACTCTTGGCACTCCTTACGTTGATCGTGGTGATGGGCGTGGTGAGTGGAGAGTACATAAACGACTACGGTAACTCCTTTGACGTAATGACGTTCCCGAATTTGTTTTTGATGATGGCGACCTTTGTGCTGATGTGCTGCATCGTGGCATCGCGAGGTCTCAGTAATACGTCGAACAAGGAGATGGCCATTCAGTCGCTGATGCTCCCCGTGTCGGAGAAGGAGCGTTACATCGCTCGTCTGATCCTATATGTGCCTGTGTACACTATTGCTTTTGCTATCGGTGTGGTGCTGGTGGAGTTAATGCGTTTCGGCATCCTTTCTGTCATATATCCACATTCAGAAAACCTCCGCATATTAGATCTATCCTACATATTTGATGATGGTGGTACAATAAATATTAGTTTTGTTAAGTGGTGTTTAGTGTTTTATTTCATAGGTGTTCAATCGTTCTTCTTTCTTAGTGGAGCCATCTGGCCGAAGATTGGCATGGTTTTCTCCTTTGTCTTCTTTGTTGCCCTATTCCTGTTCAATATCGTACTTGCGTCTATCGTCTTTACCAGTGGGATCGGCACACACTACGATTATTACCCCGAAGTCCATATGAGAGATTGGACATACACAGGTGTCGCTTGGTTCAATGTAGCGTTGAGCGCGATATTCTGTGTGATAAGCTGCGGCATCAATTACGTGCTGGCATATTTCCGCTGCAAGGAAAGAGAAATCATAAATCGTTGGTAAAAATGAATTTCAGTTACAGTTCAAAACCCATATTCCTGCAAATCGCCGACCGCATTAGCGACGATGTGCTTTCGGGGGCATTTCCTCCCGGCGCTCGCATCCCTTCGGTGCGCGAGTTCGCGGCCGACATGCAGGTCAACGCCAACACGGTGATGCGTGCTTACGATCTGCTTTCGGGCAGCGGCATCATCTACAACAAGAGGGGAGTGGGCTACTTCATCCCCGACGACGGACCCGAGCGCGCGCTGCAGTACAGCCGCGAGGCGTTCATGCGCGACGAGATGCCGTACTTCCTGATGCGCCTGAGCAAGATGGGCGTGACCGCCGACGAGTTGGCAAGCATTTACAGTGACTTTATTAATAAACAACAGAAATGAAAAAGAAACCAACATCATGGAGGCAACATCTTCTGGGAAATGATTGCACA
>CAMWUM010000263.1 GCA_947177435.1 uncultured Muribaculaceae bacterium | reverse complement strand
CTTCTCAGAGCATGGCCGCTGACTCTGATGTTGTTATCCAACTGCTCGAAAACTCTTACAAATTCGTTCCCTCGAAAGATGGCGACAAGGTGGAGCGCATCGAGATAAACGAAGTGACCACCTACCTCGCCAAGCGCGCCAACGTAGTTGCCGTCAATACTGTTTCCTACAATGACTTCGTCAAACTCAACAAAGCCTCCGGCGGCGAGGTGAAATATGGCGCCGTGGTCGATGACGATATTTTCTTCGACGACTCCAAGGCGGCGATCATCGCGTGCGAACTCAAAAAGGCCGGTGCCACAGCTAAAACCACCGTCTCGCTGTCCTTTCTTAAGCCTGCGTTTTTCACACGGCTATTGCTGACAGAGCCCTACGAAATCGAACGCGCCACATACACTTTCGAACTTCCTGCCTCGATGGAGTCGCGATTCAGTTTCGAACCCCTCAACATCCCAGCCGACAAAATTGCCGTTTCTACCGAGCGCAAGGGCGACAAGGTGCTGAAAGTCTTTACTGTTACCGATCTTCCCACCCTCTCAAGCCAAACAAAGGCGCCGTCGCGGTCAGTGTACGCACCGCAAATCAACATCCACGGCTTTTTCGCCAATACCACTGAATTATACCACTATCTGCGCTCCTACATCGAACCTGACCCAGACCCCGAGTCGGTCAAGGCCAAAGCGCTTGAGCTGACCAAGGGCTGCGCAACTGATGCCGAACGCATCGACACGATCACCCGATTCGTGCACGAAAACATCCGCTACGTTGCTGTCGAGCATGGTGATTATGGGCATCGCCCCGACCATCCCTCGGAGGTGCTACGCAAACTTTACGGCGACTGCAAGGGCAGCGCGTCGCTGCTTGCGGCGATGTTTCAAGCCGTGGGCCTCGACGGACGCCGCGCATGGATCGGCACGTCGTCGATTCCCGAGAACTGGTCTGACAATCCGTCGGTCAACTGCGGCAACCACATGATCGCCGCAATCGTAATGCCCGGCGACAGCATCCTCTTTGTCGACGGCACGGCCTACGCATGCAATCCTCCCCTCACGCCCACCGGCATTCAGGGCAAGCAAGCGCTGATTGAGAACGGCGACGGCGAACCTCTGCTGGCCATGGTGCCCCAGCGCCCTGCCGAGGCAAACACCTGGCGCTCAGAATTTATCGTCGATATGGCGGCTGACGGCACGCTCTCTGCTCATGGCACGCTGACGCTGACCGGCTCGAATAATGCGATGATTGTCAATGCCCTGCACTCCACCCCGCCTGCCAAGCAGGAAAAAATGTTGACAAAACTGCTCATCCGCGAGGCCGGAGGCAGCGAAGCCACGCTCTCCGGAATCAATTCGGGCTTTGATATGACCACAGTAACGGGTTCTATCTCAGGCTTAGGCAAGGTCAAGAGCGTCGGCGACGAAACTTACGTCGAACTCAATCCTATGCCTGATATCGCCAATTACAAGTTCGACACCAAAGACCGTGTAGCGCCGGGCAAGATTGACAACAACAATGTCCTCGACTTGTCGCTTACCCTCAACATCCCCGACGGGATGGAGGCCGTAGACCTCCCCACCCCGGTCAGCGTCGACAGCCCCTGGCTCAAAGCCGAGGTTACGTCCACCGTATCTGATGACGGCCGCAGCCTGACGCGCCGCATCGTGTTCCTGCGCAACCGCGCGCTCATCCCGGTCTCCGACCTGAAAACTTACAACGCTGACATCGCTCGCCTCCAGCGCGCATGCGCCGCCAGCATAATCCTCAAGCCAATAACTCAATAACCGTTACGCTATGTTTCGCTCATTCAATTTCTTAAAATCCCTGCTGATAGCATCGGCCCTGCTTTCGGCCCTATGCGCATCCGCCGATATTGACAAGAAGTATTTCAATAAAGTCGCACAGGAAGTCTGGAACTCAGACATGCACGGCTTCGACCCCAACGCCGAGCTTACCGACTCTATTTTCCAAGGCCAGAGCGCCGCGTACATTGCCCGCTACTATGGGATAACGGCCGACTACGACAATAGCGCCAACCCCGTCAAGCAGCGCATCATGGGCATTCCCAACAGCAACCTCACCACTGTGGTTGAGTTCAAACGCAATATGGTCAAGATATTCGACCAGTCGGCCGCTGAAACGTTCACCGAGTTCTCGATCGACTCTGATGAAAAAATCGAGCAGTACGGCATCACACTCGTCAAGGCTCGCGAGGTATTTGGCGCACGCATCATCAAGCCAGATGGCACCGTCAACGAAATTGACGTGACCGGAGAAGCCCTCACCCGCACTAGCGGCAAGAAAGGCGAAAAGGACGTTGAGTACAAAATCGCCATACCCGGACTCGAAGCCGGAGACATCCTCGACTATTTCTTCCGCTCTGAGGTTAGCGTCGAGGAGATGAATGTGCCTCCGTTCCTCCTCAACCTCCTCGCTAAATACCCCACCAAACTTTTCACAATCGACGTCCGCTCTGACTCCCGCCTAAATATGGAGTACGGCGCATACAACGGCGCGCCCAAGGTTACAACTTTCGATACTGCCTCTGACGGCAAGAACCTTCTGTTCCTCCAGTTCAGCGACCTCCACTCGCTGGACGAGTCATTGCCGTACTTCAAAACAGCACGCCAGATGCCGCTGTACGAGTTTAATGTGATCAATCCCAACAATACCGCTTTGGTAAAGGCTCCCAATACGCAACGCCCCGGCGGCATGCGCCTGGCCATCCCCACATTCGTCATGCGCGACGTCAGCTGTTTCATCGCTGACCAGAAGCCCGTTGACAAACTTGTCGGCGATGCTCACTCCATCGTAAAGAAATGGCTCAAAGAGCATCCCGATGCCACCCCCGAACAGACTGCCGATGCCGCCTGGATCGCTATCAATTACTCCCTGAACAAGCAGAAGCTCGACGAGCCTGTCTCTGACCGCGGCCTGGCCAAAAGCTTCTACACCCTGCTGGCCAAACTTGACCCTCAGACTCCGGCTCGCATCGGTGTCACTACAAGCCGCAACGGCATCTCCATTGACGAAATAGCCCACTACAGCGAGGCCGACTACATCGTAATGCTTGGCGACCGACTCTACTACCCCTCCAACAATCCTACCCTTCTGCCTGGAGAAATGCCCGCCAGCCTCGACGGTGAGACATACATCCTCTTTACGGCAAAACCCGACAACAAACTACTCTACCAGTCGGCCAAACAAGAAAAGTTCCCGGCCTCCAAGCCCGTAGTCAATACCCACAAGATGATGGTCAGTGCTTCAATC
>CAMWUM010000262.1 GCA_947177435.1 uncultured Muribaculaceae bacterium | reverse complement strand
GTATTACGCTGACACTCAGTTTATTACACAACCAGGTGAGGCAGATTTTGTTAATCCTTTTTCATAATTATTTGGGTTTTGTTTCGTAATTTTGCACTGAAATCAAATCCAAATTTTTATGAAAAAAATCCTGTTACTAATCCTAACCATATTTGCGTGTTGCCTGCAAATATGTCTCGCCGACAACGGTGGCGAGAATCCAAGTTCTGTGCATTTGAACTATTGGCTTGATATGGCTGAGAAGCTGTCGGGTGAAGAATATATGCAGGCGTACACCGCCTCGATGGACTCTCTCGACATCACCGTGAACGCACCGGCAGGCTTTGTACAAAAGGATGTCCCTACAATATTCTTCCCAAGCACTGAGTTCGTTTCGTGGGAGGGTTCATTTGGAGCGAGTTTTCTCGGCCCGGCCTTTGAATCGGAGTCGAAGGACGCACTAATTGTGTATCCGTTGGCCATCGATTACATTCCTCAGTGTCTGTCTCCGGACGGTCTGGTGCAAGGCGAGCTGATTTGCGCCACTGGCAACGAATCTCTCGACATAACCAATATGATTAAAGTTGTCTATGAAACAGGAAATGTAAACGCCGACTGGATTATCGAGTATGAGTATGACCTGGCCGACTCCAAGTGGGAGGGACCCAGGCACTGTGTTGGCTTGGCTATTCGTAAGAAAAACCATTTTGCTTTCCCCATTAAAATATTCCTCACCGATGAGGGATTGAAGCATAAGGATGAGTATGTGGCCCTGGCCTTATCTTGCGTCAAGTATGGCGACCAACCAAAGCCCGAATGGATTGAACTGGAGAAAAATGTGCGTGCCGATGAGCTCACTTTCCCATTGAAGCATCCCAAAGGCGGAGGCCTCATTGTAGACTGACCCCATTTGTTTAGAAATTCCTATAAAGTCGGCCGGCTCGAACGCAGCCGGCTTTACTATTATAGCCGCAAGCCTGAGGCTTACGGTCTCGGGGCCATCAACGGATTAACTATTTTTTTGCGGGGGCGGGGAAAACTTTTCGGCCAGAATTGTTGTATAATTTGTGACAATTAGTTAACTTTGCTCATTAACATTTTTAGCAAGAATAATCTAACACCCCACCAATATGCAAGAAAACGATCTCGTGGCCCAAGTGACCAAACGTGCGCAGGCATGGCTGTCAGACAGTTACGACGCTGAGACCCGCGCTGAAGTTAACCGTATGCTCTCTGCCGAAGACAAGACTGAGCTTATCGAATCATTCTATCGCGACCTCGAGTTCGGCACCGGCGGCCTCCGCGGCATCATGGGCGCCGGCTCCAACCGCATGAATATTTACACCGTGGGCGCCGCCACCCAGGGCCTGGCCAACTACCTCAAGGAGGCGTTTGCCGACCTGCCCGAAATCTCGGTGGTCGTAGGCCACGACGTGCGCAACAACTCGCGCAAGTTCGCCGAAATCGTCGCCGACATTTTCTCGGCCAACGGCATCAAGGTCTACCTCTTCGACAGCTTCCGCCCCACCCCTGAGCTTTCATATGCCATCCGTCACCTCGGATGCCAGAGCGGCGTGAACATCACTGCCTCGCACAACCCCAAGGAATACAACGGCTACAAGGCTTACTGGGCCGACGGCGCGCAGATCATCTCGCCCCACGACACCAACATCATCGACCACGTAAACCGCATCAAGGACGTGAGCGAAATCAAGTTCGAAGGCGACAAGTCTAAGATTGAAATCATCGGCGAGCAGATGGACAAGGACTACCTGGCCGCCATCAAGACTCTCTCGCTCGACCCCGAGGTAATCAAGAAGCACCACGACCTCAAGATTGTCTACACCCCCATCCACGGCACTGGCGTGAAGCTCATCCCCGAATCGCTCCGCAACTTCGGCTTCACCAACATCATCCACGTGCCCGAGCAGGACGTGCCCTCCGGCGACTTCCCCACCGTCGAGTCACCCAACCCCGAGGTGCCCTCCGCAATGGCTATGGCCATCGCCAAGGCTAAAGAGGTTGACGCCGACGTCATCTTCGCTTCCGACCCCGACGCCGACCGCATCGGTTGCGTGGTCAAGCTTGAGAACGGCGAGTACAAGCTGCTCAACGGCAACCAGATTGTGATGATCCTGCTCAACTACATCATGGTGCGCAACCGCGAGATGGGCCGCCTGCTGGGCAACGAGTTCATCGTAAAGACCATCGTCACCACCGAGACCATCAAGGCCATCGCCGACAACAACAACATACGCATGTACGACTGCTACACCGGCTTCAAGTGGATTGCATCCGTAATCCGCGACCTCGAAGGCCGTATGCGCTACATCGGCGGCGGCGAGGAGAGCTACGGCTTCCTGGCCGAGGACTTCGCCCGCGACAAGGACTCCGTATCTGCCATCTCGCTCATGGCCGAAATCGCAGCCTGGGCACGCGAGCGCGGCATCGACTACGCTTCGATGCTCAAGGACATCTACGTGCAGAACGGCTATTCGCTCGAGGAGGGCGTATCCGTGGTGCGCAAGGGCAAGACAGGCGCCGAGGAAATCATCGCCATGATGAAGAATTTCCGCGCCAACCCGCCCAAGACCCTCGGCGGCAGCCTCGTGGTCACCATCAAGGACTACGCCGACCTCAACTGCACCGACGTGCCCACCGGCCGCATCGACAAGATGGATATGCCCGTCACCAGCAACGTGCTGCAGTATTTCACCGCCGACGGTTCTAAGGTCTCAATCCGCCCCTCCGGCACCGAGCCCAAGATCAAGTTCTACATCGAGGTGCACGACACGCTGCCCAAGGCCGAGATGTACGACCAGGTAGAGGCCAAGGCTCACGAAAAGATCGAAGCAATCAAGAAAGATCTCGGAATCTAACATAATAAACCAACAACTTCACAACAAATAAGTTAAGAAATGGAATTTCTGACCAACGAAAAACTTACCATCGTCGGCGCAGCCGGCATGATCGGTTCAAACATGGCTCAGTGCGCCATTATGATGGGCCTGACCTCCAACATCTGCCTCTACGACGTATTCTCGCCCGAAGGCGTGGCTGAGGAGCTCCGCCAGTGCGGCTTCGACCACTGCAACATCACCGCCACCACCGACCCCGAGGTGGCCTTCAAGGACGCCAAGTACGTCATCTCCTCAGGTGGCGCTCCCCGCAAGGAGGGCATGACCCGCGAAGACCTCCTGGCCGGCAACGCTGCCGTGGCTAAGGAGCTCGGCGAGAACATCAAGAAGTTCTGCCCCGACGTTAAGCACGTGGTCATCATCTTCACCCCCGCCGCCATCACCGGCCTCGTAACC
>CAMWUM010000261.1 GCA_947177435.1 uncultured Muribaculaceae bacterium | reverse complement strand
TCTCCACTTTCCTCTTCGTCGGCAGGTGCAGTTGTTTATAAGAGACAGATGAACGACTCAGCTCACATACAGCTTTGGGACAAATGTCGCCAAATCATACGTGACAATATTCCTGCCGAGCAATACGACGCTTGGTTCAGGGACATTGAGTCGTACCAGTTTGAGAGCAATAAGCTCACGCTGCAGGTGCCCAGCCTCTTCTTCATCGACCAGCTCGAGGAGCGCTACGGCAAGATTCTCGTGCCGGCCCTGCGCCGAGTCTACGGCCCGGATGTGATGCTTTACTTCCGCTGCAATACCGTCAAGGAGCGTCCCGACACGGCCACCGTGCAGAAGAGTACCAAGCCCAGCGGCGTCATCCTCGACCAGCAGCACTCCCAGCCCGCCAACCCGTTCAGCGCTAAGCCCGAGAGCGATATCGACTCGCAGCTCAATCCGCGCTATACGTTTGACAACTACTGCGAGGGCGAGAGCAACAAGATCGCCCGCGCCATCGCAATGTCAATCGCCGACAATCCGAAGAACTTGACGTTCAACCCGCTCTTCATCTTCGGTCCCACGGGCGTGGGCAAGACCCACCTGATACAGGCCATCGGCGTGCGCATGAAAGAGAACAATCCTCGCCTGCGCGTACTTTATGTTACCTCGCGCCTGTTCGAGAGCCAGTACACGGCCGCAGTTGCTTCGGGCAAGACCAATAGTTTCTTTCACTTCTACCAGAGCATCGACACCCTCATCGTCGACGATGTGCAGGATCTGCACGGTAAGACGAGCACGCAAAACACGTTCTTCCACATCTTCAACCATCTGCACCAGAACAACAAGCAGATAATTATGTCGAGTGACTGCGCGCCCTCTGAGATGGACGGCATCGAGACCAGGCTGCTCTCCCGCTTCAAGTGGGGCATGGCTGCCGAGCTTCTCGCTCCCGATCTCGAGTTGCGCCGCAATGTGCTTAAGTTGAAATCGGAGCAGAACGGCCTCGACATCCCCGAGGACGTGATTGAATACATTGCCGCCACCGTCACCAGCAGCATCCGCGACCTGGAGGGCATCATCGTGTCGCTCATCGCCCACGCTACGGTGATGAACCGCGACGTGGACATCGACCTGGCCCGCAACGTGATCGAGCGTGCTGTTAAGGTAAACAAGCGCACGATCAATTTCGAAATCATCACCGAGGAGGTATGTTCGCATTACGGCATCGACACCGGACTGCTTTTCACCAAGACGCGCAAGCGCGAGGTGTCAGACGCACGCCAGGTGGTGATGTATCTGGCCAAGAAAATCGCCAAAATGCCTTTGGTGGCTATCGGCCATAAGCTCGACCGCACGCACGCTACCGTCAACTACGCCTGCAACAGCATCGAGGACCGCCTGCAGATCGATAAGCAGCTCCAGGCCGACATCACCAAGATACAGGAAGCAATCCTCTCCAATCCCCGCTGACTTTTCATGGCCGGCCCTTCCCCGGATAAGGAATTTCGGTTGATGGTGGCTCCGCTGCAGGGTCTGACCGAGGCCGTTTGGCGCAGTGCGCATTATGAGATGTTCGGCCGCGAGCAAGGTGATGTGGAGTATTTCACGCCATTTATTCGCGTGGAGAAAGGCCAGGTAAGAGCTCGTGACTTGCGGGATTACATTTCACTGTTTAATGCGGGCATGATGCTTACCCCTCAGATTATCTTCAAGGATGCCGAGGAGTGGAGGATGCTCGTCGATGCCCTTGCCGAGGCCGGCGCCGAGCGCATTGATATGAATATGGGGTGTCCTTTTGTGCCGCAGGTAAGGAAGGGAAGAGGCGCCGGGATGCTTTGCCGTCGCGATAGGTTGCAGGAGATTGCCGAAGCCATGAGGCCGTATGCTGATGCTATTGAGTTCTCGGTCAAGATGCGCCTGGGCATAGATGATCCGACACAAGCGCTGGACTTGTCTGAGATAATTAATGAGATGCCTCTGCGGCACGTCGTCGTGCATCCCCGCACGGCAAAGGCCCAATACAAGGGCGCGCTCAATCTTGCTGAGATGGATGATTTTGCTTCAAGGCTGAGGCATCCGGTGATTTTCAATGGCGAGGTGAAGAGTCCATCAGAAATTGAGGCGTTGGCGTCAAAATACGCAGGCGTCATGGCAGGGCGCGGCCTGTTGGCTCGCCCCTCGCTATTTGCCGAATATCGGCGCGGAACAGAGCTGAGCACGCAAGAAATAGAAGACGCCTACCTAAATCTATTGAAAAATGTCTCCGCCGCCCTCGCAGGCATACTATGCGGCCCCTCCCAGCTCCGCGACAAGCTAAAGCCCTATTGGGAATACGCCCCATCCACCCTCGACAAAAAGATAGTCAAAGCAGGAAAAAAGCAAGGGATAATATAGCAAAAGCGCCTCCTCATTAGTAGGGACGCACGGCTCACGATACTTTTCTTTACATTTACTGCTATTTATTGCAAAACCCTTTGGCTATCAGCGGATTTTTTTATTAACTTTACACTCTCTAAAGCGCACAACATCAATGGATAAGAAAGCAACCGATATAATCTTCTTCCTCCAATATTGGGATAAGGAAAATCCGACACTGGAAGACCAAACTGGTTTTATGCTTTGTGAAATGGATGAGGAAGAAGAAAGTATGAAGATTGGCGATAAGGTGTATTCCAATACCGACTATTACAACTCTAATAAAGAGCCAAAGGAATTTATAAGGGAGGTAATCAGAAAAGAATGCCCCCAATGGGTAATCGGCATAGAGAACACCGCCACTATCCTTATTGCATACAAACGGCAAAAGAAGATACTCATAAATCCGACTGTCACCCTCAACGACCTCAATTGGGTTACACCCGAAACGATAAGGGACACATACGCCTTTTTCAGTGCCGATTATGAAAAGGATTATGAGGTATATTCTAAGGTGTATAAGAATGTCGCATTCTTCCCTAATCAGAAATCGCTGTTTATAGGCGATTTAAGTACGCTTATAAAGGGGATAATAACTGAGTGACTATATTTGGTTTGAGGGGCGTAATTGCCTTATACGTCATATATACCGTTGACGAAGGCGGTGCCTGCCTCCTCGCCGGCGAAGGGGCGCACGCGGGTTCGCCGTCCGCCGTCTTCGATTTCGCGACAAAAAAGATGGTCAAAGCAGGTAAAAAGCAAGGGATAATTTGATAATTCAACTTTCGAAAGTGAAAGGTTAGGTTTATAAACGACACTAAAAAAGCCCCGCCATAATGGCAAGGGCTGTGGCCTGCTCTTGTAATGACAAGGATTGCTAAATCAAATAAGACTTAGATCGACCAGTTCTGAAC
>CAMWUM010000260.1 GCA_947177435.1 uncultured Muribaculaceae bacterium | reverse complement strand
TTTTCAATGTGGAAGAGGTAATCGAACCAAGCATGGACCGCGAAACGTATACTATCACCCTTTACGGTCAAACACGTGAGCGTACTTACCCAACTTATTACATAATTAGCACTCCAACTGATACTTTAAGAGCAGAACGAGTCTCTTTTATACATGATTTTACATATCGTATTGAAATACACAATGTTGATATCTCCGTTTGGAATGCTGATTGGGAGGTAATGAAATAATAACACTAAATGACACGCGCCGGCCATTAAAGACAGGAGCACAGGAGGAACAGGAGATCTTTATGGAGCAGCGGCGTCGCGTCGATGTACCCTACACTCACTCGCTGCACTCGTTCATGCAGGGTTCTGGATAATCACGCCGCTACGCGGCTCCGCCTATGAGTGTCAAAAAGTGACAAACTCTGCGAAACCTCTCCGGACTCTGCGCTTAATTTCCAAGCGCGTCTATCCTTAACAACATTGACCGTACCATTCTCCGCAAACCCTCCTGTTTCTCCTGTTCTCCTGTCCGAAAAACCAAACGGCGGTGTTCCGCCGCCGCTCCACAACCGCTAAAAACATGGAGTCGGTCGCACGAGCCGTGCGACCCTACATTCTGATTATTAAGAAAGGCGAAAAGCTAAGGAATGCAATTGAGGCTCGATTTTTTTGAAAATCGGGCCTCACGTGTGTTGTGCTTTTAAAATTTTTCGTTAACTTTGCGAAAAAATAGGCGTATCGTGTCCGGTCGCCGAGAACAACGAAATATATCACATTTCTAATCATACACAACCTAATGAAAAAGAGTGCATTGCAAAAGGCTCGCGCTGCTTACCAGCCCAAACTGCCCTACGCATTGAAAGGACCTGTAATTGCCATCGAAGGCAAGCCCACCCAGTCAGTGGCCGACCAGGAAGAGATCAAGCGTCTGTTCCCCAACACCTACGGCCTGCCTGAAATCACTTTCGACAAAAATCCCGCCCCCACCGTTGGCAAGCCCGTCAACGTCGGCGTAATCCTGTCGGGCGGCCAAGCCCCCGGCGGCCATAACGTAATCTCCGGCCTCTTTGACGGCCTGAAGAAGATCCACCGCGACAGCCGCCTCTACGGCTTCCTCATGGGCCCCGGCGGTCTGGTGGACCACAACTACATCGAGCTCACCGCTCCCATCATCGACGAGTACCGCAACACCGGCGGCTTCGACATTATCGGCTCGGGCCGCACCAAGCTCGAGAAGAAGGAGCAGTTCGACAAGGGTCTCGAGATCCTCAAAGAGCTCGACATCACCGCTCTCGTAATCATCGGTGGCGACGACTCCAACACCAACGCCGCCATCCTGGCCGAGTACTACAAGGCCATCGGCGCAGGCGTGCAGGTGATCGGCGTGCCCAAGACCATCGACGGCGACCTCAAGAACTCGCTTATCGAGACATCGTTCGGCTTCGACACCGCCACCAAGGTTTACTCAGAGGTGATTGGCAACATCCAGCGCGACTGCAACTCGGCCAAGAAATACTGGCACTTCATCAAGCTTATGGGCCGCTCGGCCAGCCACATCGCCCTGGAGTGCGCCCTGCAGGCTCAGCCCAACATCTGCATCATCTCGGAGGAGGTGGAGGCTAAGGACCAGACTCTGCAAGACATCGTCAACTACATCGCCGACGCTGTGGTGCGCCGCAGCGAAGACGGCAACAACTACGGCACCGTCCTCGTGCCCGAGGGCCTGATCGAGTTCATCCCCGCGATGAAGAAGCTCATCGCCGAGCTCAACGACCTGCTGGCCGCCAACGCCGACTTCTCGACCATGGACCACAGGGCCCAGCGCGAGTTCATCCTCAAGAGCCTCTCGGCTGAGAACGCCGCCATCTACGAGTCACTTCCCCACGGCGTCGCTCGCCAGCTCACCCTCGACCGCGACCCCCACGGCAACGTACAGGTTTCGCTCATCGAGACCGAGAAACTCCTCAGCGAGATGGTAGGCCACCGTCTGGCCGAGCTCAAGGCCGAGGGCAAGTTCCACGGCAAGTTCTCTGCCATGCACCACTTCTTCGGTTACGAAGGTCGTTGTGCTGCTCCCTCCAACTTCGACGCTGACTATTGCTACGCTCTCGGCTTCAACGCCGCTTGCTTGATCCAGGCCGGCGTCACCGGCTACATGTCGAGCGTCCGCAACCTCGTGAAGTCGGCCGTGCAATGGAATGCCGGCGGTATCCCCATCACCATGATGATGAACATGGAGCGCCGCAACGGCGAGCTCAAGCCCGTAATCCAAAAGGCTCTCGTTGACCTCAACGGCGCGCCCTTCAAGAAGTTTGCCGCTCAGCGCGACCAGTGGGCAGTCAACACCTGCTACGTATACCCCGGCCCCATCCAGTACTTTGGCCCGACCGAGGTTTGCGATCAGCCCTCGATGACTCTCCAATACGAAAAACTCGACAAGTAAATCGTAGTCGAGCGCATTAACTCTCAGCTTGCAGGGGCCGGCCTTTGTGGGGCTGGCCCCAATTTTTATCGTCCGTCTGTCAATAGTCTATGTTATCCACCGACAAGGCTTTTTGCCGAGAAATAGCAGCGTTGCTGGCCGCGCACGGCGTGGCCGATGCCGTGTTGTGCCCCGGTTCGCGCAACGCGCCGCTCATCGTGGCCATAAGCCGTGAGCCGAGCATCCGCGCCGTGACGGTAATTGACGAGCGGTCGGCCGGCTTCATCGCATTGGGCATGGCCAGCGAGCTTGGCCGCCCCGTGGCCTTAGTATGCACGTCGGGCAGCGCGGTGCTCAACTTCGCTCCGGCTGTGGCCGAGGCTTACTATCGGCAGGTGCCGCTTATCGTAATCTCGGCTGATCGCCCGGCGGAGTGGATTGACCAGGACGATAGCCAGACCATCAGGCAGATAGGCGTACTATCCAATATCGTAAAGTATAGCTGCAACGTACCGGTCGAGCGCACTGAAATGGCCCTCTCGCCCCTAGGGTGGTATGCCAACCGCACCGTCAACGATGCTCTGCTGACGGCCGCCGCCCAGCCCGCGGGCCCGGTGCATATCAATGTGCAGCTTGACGTGCCCCTCGGCGGCATGGTGGACTGTCAGCCATGCAACTCTCGTGCCATAAGCGCAGTCAAGCCGCAAGGCGAATTGTCGCAAGTGCAGTTGGACGCTTTCTCCGGTGAACTTAAAGGTAAGCGTGTGCTCATTGTGGCCGGTTTCATGCCTCCAAATCATCAGCTCAGCAACGCTCTGAGTCGGCTTGCCTCACTCTCCAATTTTGCCATCATGCATGAGGCCCAAGCCAACGTCAGCATAGGTTAGGTCGCAAAAATCGACAGCGCGCTGAGCGTGTTG
>CAMWUM010000259.1 GCA_947177435.1 uncultured Muribaculaceae bacterium | reverse complement strand
ATCAACGACTGGGACGACGCCGACATCGACGACGGCCTCGACGACGGCTTCGAATTCATCGACCTATAACGCAACTTTGCTGGTGTGCGACCCCGCCACTATAACGTACAATCCTGGAGGCAGCGATCCCACGCTGCCTCCATTTGTTTTGGCCACGAGGCGGCCGTCGGAGGCGTAGATGCGCGCTGGGACGTCGACTTCGATGGTGCCGTCGGGGGTTACTTTTATTAATGGAGCGTGCTCGGCGGGGGTGAGGCCCGCAAGGCGGATGGCTTGCAGCAGTCCGGCGTAGGAGTCGAGACGGCCCGCTCCCCAACGCGGGTTGGAGGGGGCGGCTTCGCCGGGGATGGCGGTGGAGACGGCTATGTCGATTATCTGCTGGTTGGTCAGGTCGGGATTGGCCTGCATCCACAGGGCCACGGTGCCGGCGGCGTAGGGGGCCGACATCGACGTGCCGCAGTCGGGAGTCCACCAGTAGGTCTTGCCATTGACCTCGGTGCTGGCCGAGGTGCGGGTGTCGGGATGCAGGGCCATGTATTCGCCACTGATGGCCGACACCACGTAATAGCCCGGGGCGGCGATGGTCGGCAGCCCCAGGCCGTAGGCCGAATAGGGGCTCATGGCCTTGACGTCGATGTTCCACTCAAAGCCTCCGGGGGCCGTCGAACGCGAGCCGCACATGCCCACCGACATCACGCCGTCGGCAGTGGCCAAGTCGCTGATTGACATGTCGGCATTGGGCTGGAACGTGTCGGGCGGAGCCACCATCAGAAACGACCGGCTGGCGTCGGCAAACACGTCAATCTTCTGCCCGGCCTTGCACCGCACGGCGAGCGACACGTAATACTTGCTCCACGGGCCGGCCGCCGACACAGGCTTGGTAGCGATGCTGTAATAGCCTGTGGCACTGTAACGTCCGTTGAGGGGAGAGACGCAGGCAACGGCGTAGGCTTCGCCCTGCATATAGCGTCCCCACTCGGGATAGGCCTCGGCAGTGACCTCGAGTTCGCCGTCCTGGACCCACGGCGATGCGAACACCACCTCGTGGGCATCAATGTCATAGACCTCTACGCGAATCTCAAAGGGCTGGCCGTCGGCGCCCCAGAACTCTGTTATGCCGTTGACCTCGAACCCGGTCCAGGTGGCTATGTCATTTACTCTAATGCGCTTCACTCCATCCTCGACGAAAAGGTGCGAGGCCGAGATTTCACGCTTGCCGCCATTGCCGGCCGAGAGGCACAGCATGGCATCGTCGCCGAGGGCGGCCAGGTACCGACACATCAGGTCGGTGCCGTCGTGCGGACCAAGGTTGCTGCTTAGCGACATATTGATTACGGGTCGTTGCCCTCGGCTCTTGCCCAAGGCGATTATCTCCTCGAGGCCGCAAAGGATGCTCACGTCGTCAAGCGGGCTCATTGAGGCTGCGATGTCGGCCTCGGGAGCCACGCCGTAATAGCCGTTGCCCATGTATCCGCCGGCCATGATGTTGGCCACGTGGGTGGCGTGCCACATGTCGGCGCTGTCGGTGGCATAGGCCGCAATCTCCTGCGGGTCAGTGAGTACCACGCGCTTGCCCCACGAAGCATCGTAATGGAACAAGCCCTTGACTCGCCCGGCAAAGGCTATGTGGTTGGCGTCGAAGCCTATGTCGGCAAAGCCCACGAGCATATCCTGGCCTCGATAGGCCTCGGGCAGCCCCTCGCCCGCCTGTATGCGGTCGACGCCACCGAGCGGACGCGCCACGTCCATGCACGCGCTGGCGCGCAAGGCGGCCTCGGCGCAGATGATGCCGTCGAGAGCCATCACTGCGTCCACCGTATCACGGGGCACCGACGTCAGCATCATCCCTGCGCGCCTGTGCCAGACGATAACGCCCATGCTGTCAAGCGCCTGCTCGTCGCCCCCCATGATTATCATCGGGTAATATGGCGGCTTAGGGACGGTATCAGAGTTATTAGAGTTATCAGAGTTATCAGAGTTATCAGAGAGTGAGGATTGATTACTCTGATACCTCTGATTACTCTGATGCCACTGGCCCTGCGCAAGCACTGCCCGCGAGGTTGAGCCCAGCTGCGCAAATGCGACAAAAGCCGTGGCGAAGGCCACGGCCAATAATATCGTGAGCCTGCGCATCATTTAACGCTCTCCTATGCGAGTGTAGACAAATCCGAGGTCTTCGAGCTCGGCACGATTCCAGATGTTGCGCCCGTCGACCACCACGTTGCCGCACATCGCCTTGCGGATCACGCTCCACGACGGCATGCGGAACTGTCGCCACTCGGTCATCAGCAGCAGTGCGTCGGCACCGTCGCAGGCGTCGTACATATCGCGGCAGTACGTCACCTTGTCGCCGATGCGGCGGCGGCACTCGTCCATAGCCACGGGGTCGAACACGCGCACAGCAGCCCCCGCCTCGAGCAAGCGATCGATCACCACCAGCGCCGGAGCCTCGCGCATGTCGTCGGTCTCAGGCTTGAACGCCAGGCCGAGCACGGCCACGGTCTTACCTTTGAGGTCACCCAGCAGGCGCAGGGTCTTTTCAAATACGATGCCCTTCTGGCGCTCGTTGACGCGCTCCACGGCCTCGATTACCTCAAGGTGCATGCCATTCTCTATGGCAGTGTGGGCCAGAGCCTTGACGTCCTTAGGGAAGCAGCTGCCACCGTAACCGCAGCCGGCATACAGGAACTTTTGGCCGATTCTGGCGTCGGAGCCGATGCCCTGGCGCACGCTGTCGACGCTGGCGCCGACAAGCTCGCAGAGGTTGGCGATGTCGTTCATAAACGATATGCGGGTGGCCAGCATGGCGTTGGCGGCGTACTTGGTCATCTCAGCCGAGGGGATGTCCATAAAAATCACGCGGAAATTCTGTATCAGGAACGGCTTGTAGAGCTTGGCCATCAGCTGCTGGGCGCGCTCGCTCTCGGGGCCCACCACTACGCGGTCGGGGCTCATGAAGTCCTTGATTGCGGCACCCTCCTTGAGAAATTCGGGGTTGGAAGCCACGTCAAACGGTACGCTTACTCCCCTACGGGCCAACTCCTCACAGATTACGGCCTTCACCTTGTTGGCGGTACCCACGGGCACAGTCGACTTGGTGACCAGCACCGTGTATTTGTTGATAGACTGGCCGAACTCGCGGGCCACGTCGAGCACGTAACGCAGGTCGGCGCTGCCGTCCTCATCGGGGGGAGTGCCCACGGCCGAAAAGACGATGTCGACATCGTCGATCACCTCGGACAGCGAGGTGGAGAACCGTAGGCGTCCGTACTCCGAGTTGCGCTTTACAAGCTCCTCGCGTCCGGGCTCAGAAATGGGCCCGTCTCCGCGCTTCAGTGGTG